>NZ_LZMM01000066.1:0-32875 GCF_001665945.1 Kocuria sp. ICS0012
GCGCGTCTCGACGCCGTGGCCGCGACCACGGACGGCTTCGATCTCGCGGAAGTCGATCTGAGCCTGCTCCCGGAGGGATGCTGCTGCCGGCGACGGGAGGGGCGGTCCGCTGGTGCTGGCGGGCCGCCCCTCTGATGTTCAGGTACTCAGCGTCCGGGCCAGGCCCATCAGCTTGTCGGGGCGGTATCCGCTCCAGTGGTCCACCACGGCGCCGTGGTCGTCCTCGATCACGGTCACCGGGGCGCGTTGGTGGCCAAGGTTCTTCACGTAGTCCAGGGACGCCGGGACGGTGGCCAGGCTGACCGGCGCGTAGGGGATGCGCTTACGGTCCATCGCTTGGGCTGCGGCGGTGCAATCGGTGCAGTGGGGGGCGGTGTAGAGGGTCACGGTAGCCATCGGGGGCCTCCTGCTCGGTGCTGGGGGGGGAAAGCGCCAGGGAAGGGCGGGGGCCCTCCCCCGGCACGGGGTCGGCTGGTCAGCTGGTGGGCTCGGTGTCCTCGTCGGCCTCGATGGGGTCCAGGGCTTCGGTGAGGGTGTGCGTAGCGCGCAGGACGTTTGCGGCGGTGGCCTTGATGGTCTCGGGGTCGGTCTTGCTCCACCCGGCGACGTAGCCCACGGAGTAGGCGGCGGTGTCCAGGCCGAAAATTCCAGCGACGATGTAGGCCACGGACTCGGCCTCGGTCTCCTTGATGCCACGGTGGGCGATGTATTCGGCGTGGTCCTCATCGGCGTGCAGGAGGACGTGGGCGGCCTCGTGGATCGCGGTCTTGGCGGCCTGGGCGTCGGAGACGTTGGCCTCCACGACGACGCGGCGGGTGCCGTCGGTGGTGGTGTAGCCGTTGGTCTCCCCCGGGATGGGCTCGCGGGTGACGGTCCAGCCGATGCCCTCCAGGTAGGCGGCGGTGCGGTCGTACAGGTCAGCGTCGTCGGAGCCCTCCAGGCGGCGGGCCGGGTGAGCCGGGGCCGCCACGCCTTCAATGGGGTCGGTCTGGGAAATGTCGAACACGGAGAGGATCGGAAAAATGGTGATCTTCTTCTCCTCGTCCTCTCCGGTCTGCTCGTTCTTCTCGGTGACCTTCTTGGAGCTGTAGCCAAAAATCTTGATGGACTTCTCGCCCTTGCGCACCTGGCGGCCCTTGGCCTGCCACTGACGGAAGCCAGCGACCTGGGTCGCGTGCGGGCACTGGGCGGTGATCAGCAGGACGTTGTTGATGCTGAAATTGTGGAAGCTGGCGGCGTAGTCCAGGAACTTCTGCCACTCCCCCGAGGTCGCCAGAGCCTCGACCTGGTTGGTCAGCTTCTCGTGCAGGGCCTTTGCCTCGGCCTGGCGCTGTTCGGCGGTCTTGCGGGTCTTGGTCTTGGTGGTCATTATTTTTCCCTTTCCTTGGTGGTCTTTCTTATAGTTCTATACTAGCCCCCCCGCGTAAATGTGGCAAGTCTTTTTCCTGGTTTTACTGGTATTTTGGTGGCGCGCGGCCGGTATTTATTTGGCTTTTAGGCGCGGGGCGCCCCGCGCCCCAGGGTGCGCGCTGGGGGCCCCTTTGGCGCCTTGGGACGGAGGTGTGCTGGGGGCCCCTTTGGCGCCTTGGGACGGGGGTGTGCTGGGCGGAGGCCCTGAGCCTTTTCGGAGGTCTCCACGCGCCGCCAGTAGCTCGATACGCGGCCCCGGCCAGGCACCTCATCCCGTCGCCTGTCCTTGGAAGAAAGAGCCCGGCCCACTGCCGCTGGCGCAGCCGGAGAACCGCAGGCCGGCGACCATGGGAAACGCTCCGCTGCTTTTTCGGTGGCGGCCGCGAATGGACGAAGGCCGACCCGTAGCTCTCGGGCCGGCCTTCGTCCAGATCTCTCGTTTGTGCCATCGTGCCTTTGTGGCACATAGGCACGTTGGCCCATAGGCATGGTGACACATAGGCATGGTGACACATAGGCATGGTGACACATAGGCATGGTGACACATAGGCATGGTCTTGCACGTTGCTCACTGGCTGCGTGGACGTCCTGGGCTGAGCACTCCGGGTCCGGTGAACTCCTCGACGCCGTACTTGGTGTGCAGGTCATCAAGGGAAGTGGTGAGCAGTCCGGTGATCCAGTCGGACCAGGAAATGCCGGGGCCGGCGTCGATGACGTAGGCCCTTTTCAGCTCGGTGAGCAGAGGTTTCGGCACCGTCACGCGGAGTCGGTCGCGCTGCTCGACGGCTGCTGTGGACTGCGGCGGCGTTTCAGGTTGGGGTGCAGGTTTAGGCGCCGGCGCGGGCGTCTCCTGCTCTGGTGCTGTGGGCGCGATAGGGTCCGCACCGCTGCGACGGCGCCGGGATGCTTTGGGGGCGTGCTGGGTCGGCATCAGTGAATCTCCTAGGCGGTGAGGGTCCGGTAGTGACGGTCATAGAGGTCTGCGATTGGCTTGGCGTCAGCTCCCATTTGGCTCAGGGACACTCCGGCTTGAATGGCCCGGCTGATAATGACGCGCTGCGGCACCGGAGGGTCCAGCATTAGGTCCCCGAATTGTTCGGCCAGGGATAGCCTCCAGTGCCGGTCTTCAATGACGTTGGATCGCCATTTATTGACCAGCACCGCCGAGAGCGTCACGGGCACGTGGTAATGCTGGCGGACCCGGGCCACGCTTTCCTCGATTTCCACGAGTGCATCAGCAGAGAAAAGGGTGGGCTCGGTAACGGCCAGGACTCGATCGGCGGCTGCCAACGCGGCCAGGGTGAGGGCTCCGATATTGGGAGGGCAGTCGATGAGCACGACGTCATAGCCGGCGGCGACCTCGCTGGCCTGAATGGCCTCGTGCAGCAGTTTCACCCTGGCGGGGGTGCGCGGATTCTGGGTGAGGTCCCGCTCGACGGCAGCAAGGTCCCGATCCACGGTGGGAGCCAGGTCTAGCCCGGACCATGCGGTGGGCACGATGACGTCGGCAAGTGGAACGGGCCCATCTTCGGTGAGTACGTCGGCGGTGATGGGCTGGCCTTCGGGTATCTCCTGGTCATAGAGAGTCCGGGTGAGGTTGCCCTGGGGGTCCAGGTCGATAGCAAGGACTCGGGCGCCGGCACGACTGCCGGCGTGGGCGAGGTTGGCGGTAGTCGTCGTCTTACCGACTCCGCCCTTCTGCTGAGCTACTGCGATGGTGAGCGGAGGAGCCACGCCAGAGCCACCTTTCCAGTTGTGCCTTTATGACCTATAGGCATGGTGCCTATGTACCCTTTCCCTCCCCACCTTATGTCATCGTGTCTTTATGGCATATAGGCACGGGGTGTTGGGTGTTCCACGGTTCGCACGCTGGAAGGAGGCTGTCCACGACGGCCGGGGTCAGAGGTGAGGTTGCGATGGAAGGGTGCTGGCCGTTGTGGACAGGCGGGGTGCTGGGTCCCGGTGTCCATCATGGGTGCGGGAAAAGCCGCGGAGCGATGGAGCTTTTGCCGTGCCCATGTGGGCACGGGGGTACGGACGGTATCCACGGTGGTGCGGTCGGTCATGGGTGTTCAGCTGACCGTGCGCAGCTCTGCCCAGTCGGTGGTGTAGCTAGGAGATAGGTCGGTCTGCCGGTTGCGCCAGGGGGCAGGGGAGTTGGTGCCGAGTCTCCCCAACGCAAGGGTGGCAGTGCCAAAGCGACGGTTTACAGCGTCGATCAACTCACCGAGGGGTGCTGGTTGTTCGATGACGCCGGGCAGGACGGGCACGGACCCCCCGGGGGCGAGGTCCATACAGAGGATGCCGGCGCGCATGTACTGCATCCCGTGCACCAGCTTGGGCGCCAGGGCCGCTCGGGCCGCGGCCACCAGGGGAGTGGGTTCGCTGGTGGGCACGGCCAGGCGCACGTGCGCGGAGACGCTGTGCTCGGGTCCGGGCCGGTGCGGGGAGGTGCTGGCGAACACCAGGAAGCGCCCGGTGACCTCGCCTTCCTTCCGCAGCCGGTGGGAGGCGCGTTGGGCGAACTCGGCCACCGCGGCTCCGACGATCTCCGGGTCGTGAATCGGGTCCAGGAACGACCGGGAGACCAGGATCTGCTGCTTGGTCGCCACCTCGTCCTCCACCGGGATGGCGGGGAAGCCATTGAGCTCCAGGACGGTGCGCATCTGCACCACGGAGAACTTGTCCGGGATGGCCACCGGGTCGGCATCACGCAGCTGGGCGATGGTCTCGATCCCAGACCTCGGTTAGCAGCGACCGAACTATGAGTCGGTTCCCGTACCCGCCCGGGATCTGGCCCTAAATCATGCCTCCATGCGCGGGCAGGATCTTCTGGACGGCCTCGGTGGCGATCTTCACCAGCCCCCAAACTACACAGAAAAATGTATACTTTGGATATGTCTCTTCTGGATCTTTCCCATCCCATCTCGGTCACCGAGGCCTCCCAGCGCGGTGTGGCCGGCCTGATCAAAGACGCCGAGGCAGGGGAGGAGGTCATGGTCTCCCGCCACGGCAAAACCGTGGCCGCCGTTGTGAGCGCCCGCCAATTGGAGCAGCTGCGCACCCTGGAGGGAGACCTGCGCGATGCGGCCCTAGTCATCGTGCGTGCTGCCACCGACAGCGGAGTGCGCGGCTCCCTGGATGAGGCACTGACCGCCTTCGGCCTAGACCGGGCCCAGCTGGAGACAGAACTGGACGCCGACCTGGCCGCCGGCAGACCGTGAGCACACCCGGGCCCTCCACCCCGGATGCTCCACGGGCGGTCGTCCGACTCACAGAAGACGCCATCGCCGACCTGCACCGGCTGCACCGCAAGGACCCCCAGATCGTGCGCTGGGCCTTCAAGAAAATGCTCCTGCTGGAGCGCTCCGTCGAGGCCGGCGAACCACTACTGGGAGACCTCATCGGCTTCCGCAAACTAGTGGTCGGCGACCGCGACTGGCGCATCGTGTGGCGAACGACCACTGACACCGTCGGGGCCACCGTGATCGATGTCGCCGAGGTCTGGGCCGCCGGCGCCCGATCCGATGATGAGGTCTACCAGGAGATGACCGCCCGTGTCGCCGCCCTGGGCACCTCACCCCAGGCAACCGCTCTCACCACGGTGCTGAAGTCCATGGGCCGCCTCTTCGCGGACCTCGAGGCCACCCCCGAACCTGTCCCGGTGGAACCCGTCCCGGACTGGCTCGCCCGCCGCCTCATCACCCAGGTCGGACTGAGCGCCCAAGAAGTCGCCGCGATGACCCCCGAAGACGCCATGGCCCGGCTCGAGGCGTACTGGTCCACCCCGCGGTGACTCCTCCGGTGCGCCCCAGCGCAAAATGCAAACCGAAACATCAACCGGGTCCGGCAAGGGTGTGTGGGGGACCGTCGGGCACTGGCCGACCGGGAGGTGACCATGCCAGGCCTCCACATGAGGAAGGCCTGTGAAGATCCGACCTCTCTCAGCGATCCGTAACCACCGGACCAAATGCCGTCGACACCACCGGATCATCGATGACCGGGGCAACGACCACGACGGCCACCGGCCGATCAACACTCCTGCATCTTCTTGGACCGGCGAGGCACACAAAAGTAATGGGGAGTAGGAGACAGTTGTGCATGGCGCGACTTGACACACTGATCGGGGAGGTTCCATGGCTCAGCAACACATTCTGCCGCCGGCTCTCGAGATAGACCGGGCACAACAGGTGGCCTCCGTGGTGCACAGCGCAGCCATGGAAGGACTTCACGTCACCACAGCGACCCGGGCGGAGCTGGATCGTTTCGCCGCAGATGGGCTCGAGATCGAGGAGCTGGTTCGGCGCACCCGCGCCCGCTACAGCCTTGAGTGATGCCCCCAACCCATACCGTGACCCGTATCTGGACCCACACACCGGAATCCTGGCCAACCTGTTCGGCGCCTGCACCACGACAGAGCTCACCGCCGCCGGCTGGTGGCTGGACTGGACCCAGCTCACCGGGGCGATCAACGACGCCGCCTCCCGGTCCGCACCCGAGGACCATGACGTTACTGCCCTGCAGGAGATGTTCGCCCCCGCACCACACCGCCGTTGACCGCGCCCCTGACCGACCCACCTAACGGTTGCGAAAACACCAGCGGCACTGGGGCAACCGTCCCGGCCTTCGCCTTGTCAGTAGACGATGTAGCCGGGGAACCGTGCTGACCACCGGGAGTCGCCAGCGACTCGAGTGACTTCGTAAGAGACGGCGGTCAAGTGTGTGAAGCGCAGTCCGTGGATTTCTCCAACACGGGCCCCAACTTCAGTGACGTGCAGTTCTCGCCCACCCAGCGCAGCACCGTGGAACGATCCGTCCTTGACTGTCTCCCAGTAGTCGGAGGCGGTCGTGAAAGACCAGTACCCGGAGCCAGTGGGATGATCCTCCAGGTAGTCCAGGGGCACCCAGAGAGTGAGGCCGCGGTGCTCGGGGAGGAGCCGATCCCGGAAGTCGGGGTCTGGTTCTCCAGGCAGGACGCCTTCGGGCCACTGGTAGGCGGGTTCACTCGTCACGGGGGCATCCTCTTCATCGGCAGGTCCGGGGGGCACTTCCACACTAGGGGCGGGGGCGGGGTACACCGCGGGGGCGGAACCAATACCTGTTGCTTGGAGAACTTCACCCTCCTCGACGGGGCTGCCAGCGGGGGTGATGGGTTCGCTTTTCAACCAGGCCATCACGGTGCGTGTAGTACGCCCTACGGCCTCGGCTATGGCCCGGTAGGTCGCCCCCGCCGCCCGCAACTGCACCGCTAGAGTCCGCAGCTGCCCCACACGGCGGGTGCGGGCCTGACGGGCCTGGGCGGCGTTGTCTGCCGCCGCACGCGCCTTGGCCTCGGTCCTGGCCTTCCCGCCGCGGCGGCCCATCCGCGCTAGATACTCGTGTGCAGCATCGGAACCACTGGTAGAGGTGGGGCGTCCCTTGCCGGCGTTGACCTGACGGACGGCCGAGCGCGCCAGACAGGCGACCTCGCTATCGGTCAGAGGGTGGGGCAGCTGGGCGTTGAGCGCCCTGGCGTGGGCGATCGAGGCGGCCTCCGTCGGGGTCTGGTGGCGGGCCTGCCGCTGGTCCCACAGCCACCGGCGGGTGGCGCGGAAGATAGCGGTGTTGCGCCCCACCTCCGTGGCGGTGTCCACTACCGGGACCCGCGGGATGCCGGCTCGCCCCAGCAAGGCCGTGCCCGGGTCCCAGGCTGACGCGGCGGGTCCATCAATAGCCTCGTCGTGGAACGGGTCAATGTACTCGGCCATGTGCGCCTTGAGATCCCCCAAAGACCACGGGCTAGCTCTGCGACCCCACCACACACGCCCGGCCGGGAACTCAGCAGCCGGGTTGCGCACCAAATAACGGGTGAAGCACGGGTCCCCATCGACTAGCCGGTCCAGGGCCCGCTGCACCGCCTCCGCGTAGCGGATCGGCCACGGCCGAGCGCCCTCGCCCCGGTAGACCGGTTCGATGGCCCACCCGGCCTGAGCATGACCAGTGGCCGGGTTCTCGATGATCCACGTCGGTTCCGGCACCGCCGGGTGCATCAGGTTCAACAACGCGGCCTCGTCATCGACGTCCACGACGAGGAAGTTCAACCAATCGGCCGGGTTGAGCTGGATGAACGCGAAGTCACCAGCAGGCCGCCCACGGTTCGGGAACGCCTGCGACTTGGTTTGACCGCACCGGAAGTACTCGATCCGGTGGTGCTCAAGGAACCGGCGGGCCGGGGTCTCGGGGCAAAAAAGAACAACATCCATCAAGGCAGGGTCCACTTGTGGACGCGCCTCAGGTACACTAGGAGACATAACAGTCCCCTGATATTGGATTCATGACAGGTTCCGATTCAGTTAGCTGTTGAAACGGCTGTCGCGAGTTTGGCGACCTGAGACAGCCAAATGACTTCGACGGCCCGCCCTGCCAGGCGGGTCGTCAGTCGTTTAAGCGGAATTAGCCAGCGGTAGGCGCGGCTCCTCCCTATTGTCAAGCTTGTTGGGTCGTCCCGCATCGCGGTCGATCAAGGCGCCGATGTACTCGGCCATGCTGAGTCCCGTTCGACGAGACGCTTCGACGGCCGCACGATGCTGCTCAGGAGACACGCGCGTAGACAACGCCACTTTGTGTCCTTGCAGCTTCGGCTGCTGGTACTCAGTCATGAAGCCATCGTCGCATACTGCAACCGCAACCGGTAGCAGTATGGGGCGTGTCTCCATAATTTTCTTGCCCCCTTGTTTCTGAAACTTGAGGCAGTAAAGACGCAGTGAAGGCTCCCGCCTAGGTGTATCGCATCAATCATACAGTCTTTTGAACATGTTCAACGTGAACATGTTCAAGTTCCAGGTAGCCTTGGGGGCATGTTTTGGCTAGGGGGAGCTGTTTCCCGTTCCGACTCAGATGTGCTGGCTGAACTGCCGGACCATCTCACTTGGGAGGGTCTTCATTTGGAGGTGCAGCGTCGGCACGGCAAGCCCGTCCACATCGAGCCTGCCCCTACGGGGTTGGGCCAGGACGTCACGGGGCTGTGGTTGGAGAAGGCTGAGCGATCCTGGATTTTCCATGCTGCCGGCGAAAGCGAGCTGCTGCGCCGGCACGTGATCCTGCACGAGTACGGACACATCCTCCTCATGCACGGTGGCTGCGAACTGACGCTGGGGAACGCCTTCACCCACATCGGGGGTTCTCGGCGGATCAAGACCCTTCTCGGGCGTTCCTCGACCTGGACGGCCCAGGAAATCGAGGCAGAGAACGCCGCCACGAGGTTGGCCGCCCGCCTGACCCAACAAGTGAACCCTCTGCTCGAGACTTTCTGATGAGCCTCGGAGCGCTATTGAGTCTGCTCAAGGCCGTGGCGTGCATCTTCGCCGCCGTGGCAGTGGTCGTTCGTCTGCCACGAGTAGCGCAGCGACGCCGAGTGGACTTCGTCTGGGTGGGCACGGCATTGGCAGCGCTGGCCTTCTCAGCCAACGGGGTCATGGTTCCCGAACGAACCGTGGATGCGTGGATGGGCGGGGAGAATATCTTCCACCTGATACGCAACCTGCTCGCACTCAGCGCCGTATGGTGCCTGCGTGCGGCCCTCGTCCAATCCCTGCAGCGCAGGCACTGGAGCCGGGCGCGGACTTTGCGGGAGGCCACCATAGGTAGCGCCTTACTGCTGGGACTGACGGCAGCGTTCTTCTCGATCAACCGGGGCCCGACCTCGGCAGCGTTCATTCCGGACCACCTTGCCCAAGTCGGCACCCTGGTCTACACGCTGCTCATCATGGTGATGGGAGCCTGGAACGCCGCCCATGTTGCCCGTGTCGCCTTCCGGGAACTCACCTTGCGCCAGCCGGGGCACGACCGCCTGCTGTGGCCGAGCCTGCTCGGCCTGGGCGTGGGAGGTTCTCTGCTCGTGCTCGGTTGCACCCTCGAGGCCGGCTACGCAGTCCTCGGGTATTCAGCCACGTGGGATGCTGTAGCTGTGGCCCTGAGGGTCTCGTTTGGCCTGGTCTTCCTACCCGGGGCCGTGCTGGTGTGCTTGGCCGTGGCGTGGCTGGGTCTCTACGCCCAAGGCCGGCGACTGAAGATGGGTCTGCGCTTGGACATCTTGAGGATCGCCCCGGTGTGGACCCAACTCGGCGCGAACCGGTGGAGCCCTGGTGGGCGCCCTCCCGGCTGGTGCAGCGCTCTGTCGGCTGATCCCCAGAAGGTTCTCTACAGCGCCCTCATTGCCGTCGAAGACGCCCTGCGGGCAGAGAACGTGGGCCTGTCGGAAAAGCAACGGTGTGCTCTTCAGGCCGCCGAGAGGAGATTTGAACTCACATCATGAGTACCTCGATTGTCGTCCCCCGCTGGGAGAGAACCGCCACGGAGGCCTTCCAGCCTCCGGTGTTGCTGGCGGCACTGCTTATCGCGCTGCCCTGGGGGGCGAACCCCACGGCGGCCTCGCTGTGGTGGGGAATCAGCGCGGCCCTGATCGTGTGCGGAGTTCCGCTGGCCGTGGTTCTCATGCTGGTGCGCCGAGAGATCCTCACCGACCACCATGTGAGCGTGAAGGAGCACCGCCGCCCGGTGATGGCCGGAGTACTGGTGCTGGTCCTCAGCTACCTCACGGCGGCGATCCTGCTGCAGGGACCGATCGAGATCGTGGCGCTGCTCGTGGCCACGTTCCTGGCCGGGCTGGTGATCGCTGTGGTGAGCCCGTGGTGGAAGATCTCCGGGCACGGCATGATGATGGGCGGAACTATTGTTGCCCTGACAACATCTTGGGGTGTGGTCGGGCTGCTGTTCGTTCCGGTGGGCCTGGCGGTGTGCTGGAGCCGTATCCGGCTCCAGGATCACACCAGGCCACAGGTGATCTCAGGCTTTATCTACGGGCTGGCTTTCCTGGGCAGCATCTACGCCTGGATCGTGACATGAGGAGCGGAAAAGTGGCAGACGAGGACCGCCGGCGCTCAGCCGAGACTTTGGCCGACAAGATCAACCTGCTGCTGGACACCCTGCGCACCGAAGCCAGCGAAACATACGACTTCACCACGATCCAGCAAGGCCTCAAAGACCGCGGCGTGGCGATCTCCCGTACGAAATGGCACTACCTGAAAACAGCCGACATCCGGGTGCGCCCCGACGAGAAACTGCTCCGGGCACTGGGGGAAGTGTTTGGCGTGGACCCCCGATACCTCGTTCAGGAGGACGGCCCGCTGCCGCAGCAGGTCGAGCAGGAGCTGACCACGGTCCGGGCCCTTCGACGAGCCGAGGTCCGCAATTTTGCCGCCCGAGCCCTTGGGCAGATCGACCCCGAAGGCCTTCAGGCGATTCTCGAGGTCATCGAGAAGGACCAGCGCGAGCGGTAGAACGTGCCGTACAGCATTTGAGCCCTAGCCGGACTGCCCGTAGGATCCATGTTGAACATGTTCAACATAGTTTCGAAAGGGTGCTCGGCATGGCAAAACATCAATGAGGGTTGATGCGCGTCTCCCCATCCGTACCCCGGGCATCCGCCAGGACATACTGCGTGAGAGCCAACAGCAACCTCTCGAGCCGGGCGTGGTTCGCGTAGTACAACATTGGCCGACCACGGCTGTGCTGCGCCTCCGCCTTCACGGCATCCATAGCCTCTAGCTCGGTCAATTGAGCACCGAGAGTCTGGGCCGGGAGTCCCGTTCGCGCCACCAGCTCCGCACGTAGCGCCGGACCCTGCCTGAGGGCATTGATGATCGACAGCCGGACGGTATTGCCGAACACCTTGGCGGCTTCGGCAACAAGATCAGGCTGACCTGCGGGGCGAACTACGGACGGCACGGAATTCATTGTGTCGCACCCACAACATCTCCCAAGCATCTGACATCGCGCTCCAGACCCGAGGTCCATACCGCAACAAGTCGAACTTGTTTTGACTGCTTTACACAGAAGAAACGTGCTACAACTCTTATATCTGTATAAGACATTCAAAACGATTCGCTTTGGGACGGGAGGTGACTCATGGAGGAAGACGAGTCCAAGGATTCCTCCGTCCTGGTTTTCGCTGCTTTGGCGCTGGTCGGGGTGGTGGCTGTCGGCGTGCCCGTGGTGGGTGTCGCCGGCCTCGCGCTGGTGTCGGACATGCAGGCATCGGCCGGCGGGTGCACCCCTGCCACGGTTGTCTCCGGTGAGGACTCCGCCGATGCGGTGATCAACGTTCCCAACGGCTGGGGACCGCTCGTGGAAGAAGCCGCCAAGACGGCAGGACTGCCGGTGAGCGTGGCGGCAGCCCAGCTCAAGCAGGAATCCAACTGGGACCCCCAGGCCGGTAGCTCCGCCGGGGCCCAGGGCATCGCCCAGTTCATGCCCGAGACTTGGGCCGCCTATGGGGAGGGCGGGGACGTGACCGATCCCGAGGACGCGATCCCTGCCTATGGGCGCTACATGGCAGCGCTGCGCAACGAGGTGAAGCCCTTGGCCAGCGATGACGCCGACCAGCTGGTGCGCCTGACGCTGGCCGCCTACAACGCCGGCCCCGGTGCGGTGGCCCAGCACAAAGGCGTGCCGCCGTTCGCGGAAACCGAGCGCTACGTGGCCACGATCCTCGACGGCGGTCAGATCGAATTTTCCCCCGGGTGTGAGCCCCCTACCGGGGGCAAGGCCTGGGACGGGGACCTGGGGGAGGGGGAATGGACCGCACCGCTGCCCGGGGGCAAGTTCACCTCCGGCTACGGGCGGCGCAACTTGCCCGGTGTGCCCGCGTGGGCGCAGAACCACATGGGCCTGGACTTCGCCACCCCCGGTGCCGGCTCCGGTGCCGGAGGGCCGGTGATCGCCCCGACCGATCTGCGGATCACCGGGTTCAACGATGCGGACGGGTGCGTGATTGCCAAGGAGGACGGGGACGATCCCGATTTCGGGTTCGCCTTCTGCCACCTGAACTCCTGGGGCGTGAAGAAGGGCCAGAAGCTCACCCGCGGCGACGTGATCGGTGTGGAGGGCAACCGGGGCCAGTTCGGCATGTCCACCCACCTGCACATCGAGATCTACAAGCCCAATGCCCCCGACGTCGTTTTTCCCTATCAGGGCTTCAACATCGACCCCGAGCCGATCCTGCGCGAGAAAGGAGCGTGGCCGCAATGAGCCGCCGCCCCCATCTGATCACTGCCCTGGCCCTGTGCGCCGTACCCCTGGCGGCATGCTCGACCAGCCCGGCCCAAGAGACGTCCACCTCCTCCAGTGCAGCGGCCCCGGCCCGCTCGGCCCCGGCCGCCTGGCCGACGACCCACAGCTTCCCTACCCCGGAGGTGCCCGGGGATGGGACGTTCCCGGCCGTTGAGGACGTGGACCGCACCGACGTGGACTCCACCACCCGGGCGGCCGCGATCCTGCTGCACTCCTGGGACACCGTTGTGGACCGCACCGAGACGGCGGCTGCGATCCGCACCAAGCCGCTCATGTCCGATGAGTGGGCGGGCCACCAGGTGGAGCCGGAGCGCAACGCCTCCCAGGGGGCGTGGCTGGAGCCTGCCTCGCACGGGGCCTACAGCCGTGCCCAGGCGGTGCCGGCGATCGGGGACACGACCCGCGACGTCGGGCAGGACAAGGCGATCCGGGCGTACAAGGTGACCTGGCGGTGGGCCAGCCGCGACGGGGAACCGGCCGAGGGCACCGGCACCCGGCACGTGATGATCTACCTGGAACGTCACTCCGGGGCCTGGGAGGTCGTGGGCCACCAGTCGCACGAGCTGCCCGCCGGGGAGGCCGCCTCGTGAGCCCGGCCGTGCACACCTGGCCGGTGATCACCCTGACCTTCGGGGCGGAGCAGATCGTGGCCGAGGCCAACGGGGAGGTGCTGACCTACCCGGTGCTCGACGCTGCCACCGCGCACGAGGTCGCCGCTGATGCGGCTACTGAGGCGTGCCGACGACTCGGGTTGAAGGCGTGCCGGGTGCAGGGCCACACCGAGGACGGGTCCATGTTCGAGATGGTCGTGGACGCCGAGCTGGGCACCCTGGAGGAGTACGAGCCTCCGGCTGGTCCCGGGGCAGCTGACCGCAGCGCAGCACGGCGGGGCGGGAGCGCCGCCACCACGCGCAAGGCGGGTGCCCGGTCCGGAAACCAGCGTCGTCGTGCCCTGGCGATCTGGGGCAGCGTCGGGGTTCTGGGATTGACGGCCGGGGCCTCGGTGGCGATGAACCTGACCGAGGGCGAGGGGGAGCCGGTGGCGGTGGTGCGCACCCCGCCCCCAGCGCAGCTGCCGGTGCCGGCCCCGGCCGGGTGGGACACCTACGGCGCGTGGGCCACGCCCATGTCCGGGTCCCAGGTGCAGGCGGTCCTGGACTGGGAGGGCCGGCCGGTCAGTGTGGACGGCGCCAAGCTCATCGGCCATGACCCGGACACGGGGGTGGAGCAGTGGAGCCGTACCGCGCCGTTCACCGTGACCCAGCTGGGGCTGTTCACCGTGGACGGGCAGACCCGCCTGGCCGCCGCCACGGGCAAAGAGCTGGTGCTGTTCACCCCGGACTCTCCCGAGCCGATCCGGGTTCAGGTGCCGCAGGAGGCCACCGTGGTCCTGGACGGGGGCACCGTACCCCGGCTGGACCTTCCCAATCAGAAGTCCCTGCTGGTGGGTGCGGACGGGTCCGCCGCCTCCCGGGTGGTGCCGGCGGCCGCCAAACCGCTGGAGGCCCAGGGGGCGGACCTGATCGCCGCTGATGCCAAGGCGGGGAAGGTGTGGCGGGTTGGCACCGATTCGGCGGCCCTGCCCAAGCCTGCGAGACTGCCGGCCCCGGCCAAGGGTGCGGAGCTGACCGGCATCCTCGGCAGCGTGGAGGGCCGGGTGGTGGCCGCGTGGAAGGACGGGAAGCAGACCCTCGTCGGGTTCTATGACGTGGACGAGTCCACCGAGGCGACCGCGGTGAAGCAGGTCGCGGTGCGCGAACTCGACGGGAACCAGATCACCACCTCCACCGTGCAGACCGATCGGGTGCACGGGCTGCTGCTGGCCTCAATGGTGCTGGTCGATGTGGACGCCACCACCGCCCACCTCCTGGAGGGCCAAGCCACGCTGGCCGCCGGCTACGCCTGGGTCACCGATGACGGGCAGCAGTCCCAGGTCACCCCTGACGGGGCGACCGAGGCCACCACCCTGGCTGACCAGGCGGCGGTGCCTGACGTCATCACGGACAACGGAATGGCGATGACTCGGGTGGCCGGGTCCACCGATGGCTCCCTCTATGCCCTGGTGGAGACCGGCCCCACCCCCACAGCCAGCCCCACTGCCAGCACTTCACCGACTGCGAGCCCTACCCCCACTGCTAAGGAGACCCCCTGATGAGAATGACTGCGACGATCGACTCCACCGGTGCTGTGGAGCTGGACACCGCCGGGCAGATCACCCGTGAGAACCACTCCACCGTGGGCGATGCCCGCCGCTCGGTGATGGCCACGGCCAAGGCTCTGGCGGAGCAGACCAATCAGGACATGCAGCTGCACATCGAGGACCCCGCCGGGTCCCGCACCTTCCTGGTCGGCGCCGATGGCACCTCCCGGCAGGAGAGTGCGGCACCGGCCACCGTCCAGGTCCCGGCTGAGTCGGTGGCTACGGCAGAGCGGGCGGCTGCCCCGGTCGAGTCCCCTGAGCCTGAGCCGGTGCCTGCTGCGGCTGAGGAGGACCTGGCGGTGGCCCTGGCGGCACCGGCCCCCGTCGAGTCCCTGGCCCCGGTGGCTGCGGCGGTGGAGGAGGATCAGGCGGTGGCCCCGGTGGCGGCGACGTCCACGGCCCCTAATCCGTTCCTCGGCGGCCGTCCCTCGACGGCCCGCCCTGTGGCGGCCGAGCCTGCGGCTGCTGGTAGCCGGCGGGAGTCGTTGCCCTCGTTCGTGGACCGTCCCGAGGTGGACGCCCCGGCCCAGCACGGGTGGCGCGGGGCCTTGAACCAGTTGGGCCTGAGCTTGGCGCCCTCGGCCGCGGAGCTGAGCCAGCGGAAGGACGAGGCCGCGGTCTCGGCGCACTGGCCGGGCCCGCGCACGATCGCGGTTCTGAACCCCAAGGGCGGGGCCGGCAAGACCCCCACGGTGATCTGCCTATCGGCGGTCTTCGCCCGCCTGTCCGGGGGTGGGGTGCTGGCTTGGGACAACAACAACTCCCTGGGGTCGCTGGGTTGGCGCACCTTCGACGCCGGCCATGAGTCGACCGTGGTCGATCTGCTGGGGCGCACTGAGCACTTCATGACCTCTGACGCCCGGGCCGGTGACCTTTTGGGTTACGTCCACCACCAGCCGGCGGACCGGTACGACGTGCTGCGCTCCGATGACCGTTCCGGGGATCAGGAGCGGCACATGGTCACCGGAGAGGAGGTGGACCGGCTGCACGCGGTGGCCGCGAAGTATTACCGGGCGATCGTGATGGATTCGGGCAACACCGAACGCGGAGCGAACTGGCAGGCGATGATCGGCCACGCCGATCAGGTCGTGATCCCGGTGAAGTCGGTCGATGACGCCGCCGAGGGCGCCTCCCGGGTCCTGGCCGCTTTGCACGCCGGGGATGCCCATGCCCAGGAGCTGGCGCGCAACGCGGTGGTGGTGGTGCTGTGCTGCGAGCCTGGCCATCAGAAGACCAAGGCCAAGGAACTCGCGGAGGAGTTCGCCCCCTACGTGCGGGCGGTGCCCACGATCCCTTATGACCGGGCGCTGGTGGAGGGGCGGGTGCGGTTTTCCGCGATGACCCCGGCCACCCGCCGGGCCTGGCTGCGGGCCGGGGCGGCAGTGCGGGAGGGCCTGTGATCGTGGACAGTCCCCGTAACCCCTTCGTGGCCGCCCCTGAGGTGGTGGAGGAGGAGGACCCGATGGAGGAGGACCTGATCCTCGGTTCCCGGGACTCCATCCGCGGCCCGCAGAACCTCCAGCAGACCTTGGCTAAAGAACCGATCCCCGAGGAGAAACCGGCGGCCCCGGTGGAGGTCTCTAAGGCCACGCTGTGGCTGGTCGGGGCTTCCGGTGGGGTGGGCACCTCCACCTTGGCGGGGCTGTGCTCCGAGCAGGTCGTGGACGCGGCGGTGCAGGAACCGGAATGGGCGTCACGGGCGCTGCTGGTGTGCTCCACCAGCGCGTCCTCCCTGGAGGCCGCCGCCCAGCTGGCGCGGGCCTCGGCCACGGGGCAGCTGCCCTATGAGCTGGTCGGGTTGGTCATCGTCCACGACCGGCCCAAGAACCGGATCACCAAACCCACTCTGAGCTTCGCCCGCAGTGTGGCGCGCATGTTCCCGGTGGCCATGACCGTCCCCTATGAACCGTCGTGGCGCGAGGCCGGCGTCACCCCCTCTCCTTCCAGCACCCGGCTCAAGACCGTTCTGCGGAAGATCCACAAAATCGCCCAGACCGGGCACTGAGAAAGGAACCCCCCAATGCTGACCAACACCCTCAACGCCGTGATGATCCCGGCTATCAACGCCACCCCCACCCAGCCCCCGGGCATGGAGAACGTGACCATGATCCTCGGCTGGATTCTCTGGGCCGCCGGGCTGGTGCTGTTCGTCTACTTCATCTTCGGGCTCGTCACCGCCGGGCGGAACCGCCGCCGAGGGGACGAGGTCGAGGCCCCGGTGTGGCCGCTGGTCGCGGCCGCTCTGCTGGGGGCGGCCGGTGCGATCTGGAACATGATCACCGGCGGCTGAGCCGGCCCCCGTTCCTCACCCGGCACCGCAACGACAGGGAGACCCCCCGATGGACACCAACAACAACGAAACTCGGACCCGCCCCCGCTGGTTCGGCCCGGCCCTGATCGCCCTGGTACTGCTGCTGGTCGCGGTGGCCGGGGTGACCATCCGCAATCTCACCGCCCCCGATGAGGTGCAGGCCCCCACGACTCCTGCTGCCACGACCGCCCCCACCCAGGGAGAAGCAGAGGCAGCTGCCCCTGCCTCGGGGGAGGACTTCGCCTGGGATTGCCAGGCGCAGCTGAGCACCGACACCTCCTCGGTGGCCGATGAGGCCCCGGAGGTGCAGGACTGGGTGGCCGCCGGCTACAGCGTGGTGCCTTCCTCCCCGGAGTTCGGCGGATGTGAGCGACGGGACTCGGGGCTGCGGGTGGGCTACGCCCATTCGGAGGCCGGTGCGCTGATGGCGGCCGCGACCTACGCGATGGCCTTGGACCCCTCGGTGAGTGAGGAAGCGGCCAAGGACTCGGAGGTGGCGATCGCAGAAGGCCCCAACCGAGACCGGTTGGAGGAAAAGGCTCAGCGCATCCGCGACGGACTGGAGGAGGCCAAGGGAGGTTTGGCCGCATCCTCGGCCACGCTGATCGGCTACTCCCAGGACCACTACACCGACGAGGCGGCGTCCTATCAGCTGATTTACGACCTGCCCTCGGAGAGCGGCCTGACGCAGACGATCGCCGGTCAGGTTGACCTGGTGTGGGAGGACGGGGACTGGAAGCTGGACCCGGCCTCGGGCACCTCGATGATCACCGGGGACCAGCACCAGGGCCAGCCCTACGTGGAGTGGGGGCCAAAGTCATGATGGATTGGGTCGGAGACCTCGCCGGCGGTATCGCCGGAGACACGGTGGAGAAGCTGATCCTGTTCATGGCCGGGTGGCTGGTGGAAATCTTCACCACCATGCTCGATTTCGTGGGCACCTGGTGGCTGAACATCGGCGCCCCCGAGATGGGCGCGGGCTCGGCCACGGAGCGGGTGCAGATGGCCACCACGACGTTCGTCGGGGTCGCCGGCATCATCGGCACGGCTTTCGCCGTGCTGCGGATCGCTCGGGACCACAACCGGGAGTCGGCCGAGAACCTGGTGATGGGTTTGATCCGCACCGTGGTGGTCTCCGGCCTGGCGGTCTCGATGGTGTCCCTGTCGCTGGCGGTCACCGATGAGGTGGCCCCGTGGCTGGTGGACACCATCGCCGGCAACGCGGCCCGGGACGGACTGGGACAGTCGATGGACCTGGATGCTGTGGCCGGGTCCAAGATGGCACTGACCACGGCGGGAATCCTGATCGTGTTGGCCCCTTTCGCCATCCTCGGGTCGATCCTCAACGCGGCCCTGGTGATCTTCTCCTACGGGGTGGCCGGAGCCCTGTGCGGGCTGCTGCCGATCTTCGCTGCGGCCTCGACCACGGAGCGGGGACGCAAGTCGTTCGACAAAGCGGTGGGCTGGCTGATCGCGGTGATCCTGTTCAAGCCGGTCGCGGCCGTGCTCTACGGCTTCGGCCTGGCGCTGATGAACGGCATCCGGGGTACCGGCGACGGTGAGGTGGCCAACCATGTGATCACTCTGCTCACCGGGACCGTGATCATCTTCATGGCCTGCCTGTCGATGCCCGCCCTGGCCCGGGTCATGGTCCCGGCCGTCAGCGCCGGGCCCCGCGGTATGGGTGCTGGTGGCCTGGCGATGCTCGGTGGTGCGGTGGCTATTGGCGCGGTGACTGCTGGTGTCGGCGCCTTGGCCGCCGGGGCTGCTGCCGGAGCCGGGGCCGCTGGCGCTGGTGCCGGTGGGGCTGCCGGAGCCGCTGGGACTGGCGCTGCGGGTGCTGGAGCTGGCGGTGGCGCTGCCGGAGCCGCTGGGGCTGGCGCCGGCGGAGCTGGTGCCGCCGGCACGGGTGCTGCCGGTGCTGGAGCTGGCGGCGCCTCGGGTGGGGGTGCCGGTGCTTCCGGGGCCAGCGCCACGGGTGCTGGTGCTGGGGGCGGTGCCTCCAGTACGGCCGGAGCCCCGGGACCGGCTGGTGCTGGTGGGTCTGCCCCGGCCGGCGGACCGGCAGGGGCCGAGAACGTGGAGAGCACCACGGCCGGTGCAGCTGCCACGTCCGCGCCGGGGACCACGACTGGTGGGGCCTCGGGTGCGGAGAACGTCCAAAGTCCCAGCACGAGTGCTGCCCCGGCCAGTGCCGCCGGCACCGGCACCGGTGGGGCTTCGGGTGCGGAGCAGGTGCAGACCTCGAGCTCGTCCCCGGCAGCGGCCGGTGGGGCGTCCGAGGTGTCTGGGCCGGCCGGTGCCGAGCCGGTGGCTGCGACCAATGGCGCGGGGCCGGCCGGGCACCCGGGCGGGGAAGGATCCTCGGCCACCGGCGCCAAGAATCCGTTGATCAACGGCCAACGACTTGAGTTCGGGCTGCGGGAAGCCGTCCGGGACGCTGAACACTCCATCGAAAGTGGTGAGGACCTGTGAGTAGCAACCAGGTGATCGTGCGGCAGTACGGCAACATCGCTGAGGACAAAACGGCCGGGCTGTTGGGGTTCTCGATGGCCTCCACCGTGGTGCTCGGCGTGGGGTCGGTGCTCGTCTTCCTGTTCATCATGGCCTCCCAGATTTGGGTGGCCGCCGGCATCGCCGTGGCGGCTTTCATCGTGGCCACCGTGCTCGGCTCCAAGGACCGCCACGGCCGGTCCAAGCCCGAACGCTGGATCGCCCGATCCATGTTCTCCCGGGCGGAGAAGAAGCACCGCACCACGTACAAGGCCGGGCCGGCCTCGCAGCTCCCGGATGGGTCGTTCCGGGCCCCGGGCGTGCTGGCGGCCACCGAGCCGGTGACCTTCACCGACCTGTTTGGGCATCAGGGCGTGATGCTGTGGCACCCGAAGTTGAAGACGGGAACCGTGTTCGTCATCGCCAACTCCTCGGGGTTGGGGCTGCTGGATCAGGACCGGGTGGACCGGATGGTGGGCACCTGGGCGGCGTTCCAGCGTGACGCCGGATCCAACACCGAGCTGGTGCAGGTCTCGGTCACCACCCAGTCCACCACGGACCCGGGGGAGCGGCTGCCGGATGCGGTGGCGGTGGGACGGGCCCAGGCCGGGTCCCAGTCGGTGCCGGCTTTCGCACGCGCGACGATGGATGAGGTGGTGGCCAACCTCAACCAGGACGTGCCCAAGCTGGAGCAGTGGATCGCCCTCACCTTCAGCGCCAAGGCCAATGAGGGGGAGGGGGTGCCTGAGCGCACCGCCGAGGAGCTGGCCACGGACGTGTCCTCCCTGCTGAGCGGATTCTTGGAGCAGCTGGAGCAGGCCGGGGCGGGGTCGGTGTCGCTGATGCAGGAGAGCGACCTGATCGACCAGACCTATGTGGCCTATAACCCCCTGGCGGCTGCAGCGGTGGAGAAGGCCCGTCTCTCGGAGGCTGGCACCGGTTTGCGCTGGGAGGAAGTCGGGCCTTCGGCGGCCCGCGTAATCGGTTCCCCGGGCCGGTATGAGCACGGTGGGGTGGTGTCGAAGTCCTGGCAGATGTGGCGTCCCCCGGCCGGCACCTTCCGGGAGAACGCGCTGGTGGCCCTGCTGGCCCCGGACTCGGAGATGCTGCAGAAGCGGGTGACGGTGTTCTACCGGCCCCAGTCCCCGGACAAGTCCGCCACCCAGGTGCAGCAGTCGCTGACCAACGCGCAGTTCGCGGCGAATCAGAAGAACCGCCGCCCGACCAGCTCCCAGATCATCGCCCTGGAGAAGGCCCGGAAAGCTGAGCGGGAGCAGGCCGAGGGGGCGTCCCTGGTGCGGTTCTCGATCGTGGTCACCGCCACCGTGGAGGCCCCGGAGCAGCTGCCGCGGGTGGCGGCCACGCTGCGGCGCAACGCCTCCCAGGGGGTGCAGCTGGGCCTACGGGAGTGCGACTACAACGACGACGCCGCGTTCGCGTTCAACCTCGGCCTGGGCGTGGTCCCGGATGCCGTGGCCACCATTCCGGCTGATGTGCGAAAGGCGCTGTGATGTCTGTCTTCGACCAGCTCACCGATGCGATCCTCAACAAGCTCTTCGGCCGCTCCACCGCCGCCGGCACCGGGGCGTTCCGGGAGCTCACGGAGAAGGGCGTAGACGTCGCCCACGGCGGGATGAACTCCTGGGTGGAGGCACCCCCGGAGTTCACCGCGACCTCCAACCAGACCGCGGGGCTGTGGCCCTTCGCGGTGGGCACCTCCTCCCCGCTGGTCGGGGCGGTGCTGGGACGCAATCAGCTCAACGGCTCGGTGGTCTGCGGGGACCCGATCAACCTGTTCCTGCGCGGCATCATCTCCTCCCCCTCCTGCTTCATCCTCGGACTCCAGGCGAGGGGAAAGTCCTCGGTGGCCGTGCGCATGGCCCTGGCCCTGGTGGACCAGGGATTCCTGTTCGTGGGCGCCAGTGATGTGAAGCCCGACCTGGCCGGACTTACCGTGGAGGTGGGCGGTCAGGTCATCCGGGTCGCCCCCGGGGTCGGGTCGATCAACCCCCTGGACGCCGGGCCGTTGTGGCGCCGGCTGGGCGAGCTGCCCGAGGCGTTGCAACGGCAGATGCGCGCGGAAATCCACAGCCGCCGCCTCAACGCCCTCACCGGGCTGCTGGAACTGGTGTTCAAGGCCCCGTTGGATGCCCGTCAGCAGGAGCCCACGGTGCTGTCGATGGCGATCACCGAGGCCGCCGAGCACGCCGAGAGCCAGGGCCGGCAGCCGATCATCGCCGACGTGGTGGACGTGATCACCGCCGCGCGGCCGGCGATCATGGCCGCGATCCTCGTCGATGACCAGGCGGCCTATCGGGGGCAGGTGCGCAACCTACTGGCCGGGCTCAACGCCTTGGGCGCACACGGCCCGTTCGGGGACGTGTTCTGCCGGCCGACCAGTGAGGAAATGCAGATTGACCAGTCGGTGGACTTCGATCTGTCGGCCATTGACGAGACGCTGCTGGACCTGCGGGCCGCGGTGCAGATCGTGTGCTGGTCCTACGCCCAGGCCGGGATCTCCGCGGCCAAGACGCTGGCCGAGGCCGGGCTAATGGAAGAACGCCACCACCTGATGATCATGGACGAGCTGTGGCAGGCCCTGCGCGCCTCGGAGCTGCTGGTCCACCAGATCGACGGCATCACCCGCCTGAACCGCACCAAGGGCCTGGGGCAGCTGCTGATCACCCACTCCATGAAAGACCTCCAACTCTCCACCGAGGAGCTGACGAAGATCGCCACCGGGTTCATGGAACGGTCCTCCATGAAAGTCCTCGGTGGGCTGGCGCAGAACGAGATGGGGATGCTGGAGACCGTCTTCCCGCTCTCCGAGCAGGAGAAGGCGCTGCTGGTGGCCTGGTCGGCCGAGGGCTCGGTCAACCCCAAAACCGGGCGCACCTCGCCCCCGCCGGGGCGGGGCCGGTTCATGCTCAAGACCGGAGAGGCCCCGGGCGTGCCCTTCCAGACCAACCTCATCGCCGGGGAAATGCGGGTCCACGACACCAATGCCGCCTGGGCGGCCGCCCAGGCCCGGGTGAACGCATGAACACCAACGACCAGAACAAGAGCTTCATCGGCGTGCTGATCCTGTTCACGGCCGTGATGGGTGCGGTGGGCCTGACCCATCTGGGGAACGTGCTGACGCCGGTGACCGGGGAGCTGCCCTGGAACCCCTTTACCTTGGGCATTCAGCTGGCCACCGGGGCGGTGGACTGGCCTACGGCTGCGACCTTCCTGGTCGGCCTGGAGGTGGTGAGCGGTGTGGCCGCGCTGATGATCTGGGGCACCCGCACCCCGTCCAAAACTCAGAAGGCCGCCCGACGGATGAGCCCCCCGGGGCGGATCACCCCGGCCATGGGCCCCGCCCGCGCAGCGGAGGCCCACCGGCTTCACCCGGAGGTCCAGGACATCGGACCGGGGCTGACGATCGGGCTGGCGGGGAAGAACCCGGTCTATCAGGGCTGGCGGGAGTGCTCGGCCCATGTGTGGGGCACCGGACGCGGCAAGACCACCTCCCAGGTCATCCGCCACGCCACCGAAGCCCCCGGGGCCTTTCTGATGACCTCGAACAAGGTCGACGGGGTGGCCGAGGTGCTGGCCGCCCGGACCACGACGGGCAGCACCGTGTGGCTGTTCGACCCGCAACGCATCTGGCGCGACAGCACCCGTCCCGCCATGATTTTCGACCTGCTGGCCACCGTCACCGATACGGTCTCGGCCGGGGAGGTCGCCTCAATCTTCGAGACGGCCTCAGCCGGGGCGGCCGCCGGTGGGAAGGGTGATCCCCAGTTCGACTCCCAAGGCCGCGACTACCTCTCCTGGTGCCTGCTGGCGGCCGCCAAAAGCGGCAAAACGCTCTCCGACGTGCTGGGGTGGGTGTCCTCGGCAAACTTCCTGGAACCGGCTGAGGACCTGGAGCAGGCCGGCCACACCGGCCCGGCCTCGGCGTTGCAGGGCATGGGGCGTCAGCCCGAGGACACCCGCGGGTCGGTGGCCGCCAGTGCCCAGCGCATGTCCTCCGCGTTGGTCCACGACGAGCTGCTGGCCTGGACCACCCCCACCCCCGGGGTACCGGTGTTCGACCCGCACCGCTTCGTCACCAGCAAGGACACCCTGATCCTGCTCACCCAGGACGCCGCCGGCTCCGGGGCCGCCTTCGTCTCCACCCTGGTCTATGCCGTAGTCACCGCCGCCCAGCAGGCCGCCCGGCGTGCTGGGGGACGGCTTCCCGTGCCGCTGGTGGCTGACCTCGATGAGGTGGGCAACGTGGTCAAGCTCAAGCAGCTGCCCGAGTGGTACTCCTTCTTCGGGTCCATGGGCATCGTCGTCTCCGCCTACTTCCAGACCCGTGGCCAAGGCGTGGACATGCTGCAACGGACCGGGTGGGACACCCTCTGGTCGGCGGCCGCGGTGAAGGTCTACGGCGGCGGCTCCGATGACACCGAATTCCTGGAGTCGCTGCGCAAGCTCATCGGCACCTACGACGCGAAAGTGCGCAGCACCTCCACCTCCCGGGGCGTGGCCTCCCGGTCGGTGCAGACACAGCAGCGCGACATCATGCCCGTGTCCAAGCTCTCCGAGCTCCCCGTGGGGCACGCCTGGGTGAAGACCTCCACCGGGGGCGGCACGATCGTGCGCACCGTGCGGTGGTTCGAGGACAAGGACCTGACAGCCCGCATCACCCCGGTGTTGGAGCGGATCACGGAAGGACAGCGTTCATGAGTGAAGCAATTGAGCAGGACACCGAGACGGTGGACGACCCGACGCAAGAGGAGTTCGTCACCTGGGTCGAGGGCCTGGTCTCGCGGCTGGAGTCCGTGGACCGGTCGGCCAATATGCACTGGTGCTCCCAGTGGTGGGCCCACACCGAGGCGGTGGAGCGGCTGAGCGCTTTGCACGCTCAGTGGTTGGTGGCGAAGGAGGAAAACAGCATGTCTACCTGGTGGGTGAGTCACTTCGATGCCCACGCCAAGGTGCTGTTCGCCATGGGGGGCCCCTTCGGGCAGTGCGGCACCAAGCACGTCGAGAAGGGCGTACGCCGCACGCTGGCCTGCGAACAACCTCCCGCCGACTGGACGTGGTGAGCACATAGACCAGGGGCGCAAGCGCTATCCCTTCCCAGTAGGCGCTTGTGCCCCATCCCGAGGGACAGGCACTCGTGCGCTGTCCCACAGTGGCCGGGGTCCCTCCTTCCCAGGGGCCCCGGCCACTGCCATGCCCGGACAAGGGTTGCCGCACATTTCCTCGACCCTGGCGGGCCTCCAGAACGTTTGCCCTACCCCTAACGTGTTCCTAGGGCGGGGCCTGACAGAACGCGAAGGCCGTCCTTTTTCTCGGCATGGAGGGGATGGCAGGCAGCTTCTTCACCGAATCTTCAAGGAAGTCCGGCCCCACAGGGGGAAAGGTCAGATTACTGTCGTTTGTGTGTGGGCCGGCGACGGCCGGCTCGTTCCAACTCAGCGATAGAAGGAGCACGCCATGACGCACCATGTGAGCGCAATGCTGGAGACCTACCCGAAGGACCTGGGCGGGGTGGACAAGGAGAAGCTGGCTGCCTGCATCGAAGCCTGTTTCGAGTGCGCCCAGACCTGTACCGCCTGCGCCGACGCGTGCCTGTCCGAGGACATGGTGGCGGAGCTGACCAAGTGCATCCGCACCAACCTCGACTGCGCGGACCTGTGCGAGGCCACCGGCAGGATCCTGTCCCGGCACACCGGCTACGACGCCAACATCACCCTCGACGCCATCCGCGCCTGCCAGATCGCGTGCAAGGCCTGCGCTGATGAGTGCGAGAAGCACGCGGAGATGCACGAGCACTGCCGGATCTGCGCGGAGGCCTGCCGGCGCTGCGAGGCCGCCTGCGCCGAGCTCGTCGCCGCCCTGGGCTGAGCTCGAAGGCTTGCTGACCACTTATTCGGGCGGCGGGCACGGGAGAGTTCGCGGCCAATATGGGATCGAGGCCGGGACCTCAAGGATGCAGGGCACCGTCGTGACGCACCCGCCGCCCGAGTGATACCCCGGCCCATGAGCTCAGCGAGGCAGAGCGGAAAGCACCGAGAGGGGGGTGCGCATCTCATGGGCCAAATCCGAAAGCATGCGCCGGCGCACATGCTCAGTGCGTTCCAGCCGGGCGGCCAACGTGTTGAACGAGGTGGCCAGAGCATCCACCTCGGCCCCGGCGGCCATGGTCGGGACCCGGGTGTCGTAGCGGCCGGCGGCCATGGTCCCGGCGGCCTGGGTAAGCGCGGTGAGGGGGCGCTGAAGGCGGCGGGTGAAGAACCAGCTCACGCCCATCGCACAGGCCAGGGCAGTGGTCAGGGCCACGCCAAAGGTCCACAGGTTGGCGTCGCGGTAGGCCCGCTCTACGTGCAGCAGTTGCGTGGGATCATCGGCCGTCCCAGCGCGCACCAGGTGCTCATGGAAGATGGGCGGTCCGGCCAGAGATGCCACCACCATGGCAGCGAGGATACTGAGGGCCACCACCAGGGCCTGGGCGAGGAAGAAACGGGAGGCCAATCCACGGGGCGGTCGCGGGCTCATCGGGTCACCATCCGGTAGCCGACCCCGCGCACGGTGTCGATGTAGTAGTCCCTGTTAGCCGAGGCGTCGGTGAGTTTGCGGCGCAGATGCCCGATGTGCACGTCCACCAACCGCTCGTCCCCCACCCACCCCGGGTCCCAGACGGTGTCGATGAGCTGACGGCGGGTCAGCGCCTGATGCGGGCGCAACGCCAGGGCAGCCAGCAGGTCGAACTCGGTGCGGGTCAGCGCCACCGGCGCCCCACCCACCCGGGCCTCGTGGCCGGCCAGGTCCACGACGAGCTCACCGAAGGAGCGGGCCGGCTCCGCCGGGGTGACCGTGGTGCGGGGCCGGCGCAGCACCGCCGCTACCCGAGCCACGAGCTCGCGCACACTGAAGGGCTTGGTGATGTAGTCATCAGCCCCCACCGCAAGCCCGGCCAGCTTGTCCTCCTCGTCCCCGCGGGCGGTGAGCATCAGCACGTAGCAAGCCGAAAACTCCCGGATCCGCCGGCACACCTCGATCCCGTCCAGCCCGGGCAGCCCCAAGTCCAGGACCACCACATCCGGGTCCCGGTCGCGGGCGGCCTCCAGGGCGGTGGGGCCGGTGTAGGCCTGGGCGACGTCGTAGCCGGCGCGGGCCAGGTAGGTGGCCACCATCTGCGCCAGCGGCTTCTCGTCATCGACCACCAGCACCCGCCCTACAACGGTGGTGAAATCGGCGCCAGGGTTCATGCCTCCAGTGTGTCCCCGCACCATCAGGCCGAAGCGGTTCACAAGCCATTGCAGCGGCAATCTTCGCCAAACCTTCAAACAATCAGGCCGGGACCCCACCTGCACCCACGGACAATGGAGGGCGGCCCCCGCCAGGGATGGCGGGGGCGGAAAGGACCCATGATCCCCCTCACCCGCCGATACCTGCTCACCGGCGGACTGGGCCTGCTCGGCGCCGGCGCCCTGGCCGCCTGCACCCCTCAGACCCAGCCCGCCACCGCCCCCTCCGATGCCGCCAGCAGTGCGGGCACGGCGATCACCCACGTGCACGCCATCACCCGCGACCCGGCCACCGGGGTGGTACTGCTGGCCACCCACGAAGGACTCTTCCGGCTAGAGAACAAGGAGCTCACCCGGGTGGGTCCGGTGGTGGATCTCATGGGTTTCACCGTCACTCCCGAGGGCCGTTACCTGGCCTCCGGGCACCCCAGTCCTGGGACGGAACTGCCGGAACCGCTGGGGCTGGCCGAATCCACCGATGGCGGGCAGAGCTGGAGCGTGCTGTCGAGGGGTGGGGAGTCGGATTTCCACACCCTGGCCGCCGGCCCGGCCGGGGTCATCGCCTTCGACGGGCAGCTGCGCACCAGCACCGACGGACGCACCTGGGCCCACCGCGCGATCCCCTCACCCCCGGCCGCCCTGACCGTGGCCCAGGGCTCGGGAACCGTGCTGGCCACCACCGAGGACGGCGTGCTGCGCTCCACCGACCACGGGGCCACCTGGACACCGGTGGACACCCCGCAGCTGATGTCGCTCATCGCGTGGGCCGACGACACCACGATCGTGGGCGCCGGTATCGACGGGCGCCTGCTCACCAGCACCGACGCCGGAACAAGTTGGACTACCAGCGAGAAGCCGTTGGGGGAGATCACTGCCCTCGGGGCCGCCCGCACCCAGGACGGGGACGTGGAGACCCTGCTGGTGGTCGACCGCACCGTGGTGCGTTCCCTCGATGGCGGCGACACCACCGATCGTCTTCTCTAACCCCACACCTGCGCGGAGGTGCTGGCTCGCCCGCAAGCCGGGAATGCGCTCCATATCTAGAGCCTGCGACCACTGTCACGGCGGGCGCTGTCGGCGGCCCGGCGGGTTGCTGTGGCCTGGTCCTCCTGGCGGTTGGCCTTCTGCTCGGTGCGGTTGGCGGCCTTGATGCGCTTGGCCACCTGAGCGTGTTGAGCGTGCCAGGAGGGGCCGGAGGTGTGCTTGCGGGGCTGCTGGGCGTTTTCAGACACGGGGCTCTCCTTCTTCTGCGGCTCCGGCGTGGGGGACGCCGGTTCTTGGGGGGAAGCTGCCTCGGTGGTCGGGGTGGCCTGTTGGGTCTGGGCCCGGTGCTGGGCCACGGCATGAGCGATCAGTTCCTCTGTGGTCAGCACCCGCTGGGGTTCCTCGGCTACCGGGGTCTTGACGGCATCGGTGACTGCGTTCTCCCGGGCCTGCGGGTCGGGAAGCGGGTCAGCGGCCTGTCCACGGGTTGCGCGCAGCGTCTCCACGGCCTCCTGAGCTGGTGCCGGGGTGGTGCGCACCCGTTCGGCCACGTGCGCCTCATCGACGGCCTGGCGGATCTGCTCTGGTGTCTGCGGGGCGGCGGTGGTGAGGGCGGAGTGTTTGTGCAGCGCGGTGGCGCGAGCCATCAGCGCGGCCGCCACGGGGTCCTGCTGGTGGGCCCGGGGGATCAACGCGGTCTCGTGGGCGGCGATGTTGTAGCGGTTCCGGTAGGCCTCGACCTCAGCGGCCACCTGGTGCCACTCGGCCGCCTTGGCGGGCTTGGCCGGCACCGGCCCCAGCGCCGCAGTCCACTCCGGGGCCGCCTCGGCCAGCTCAGCCCCGCGTACCAGGACGCGCTCCTCCAGGCGGGTGCGCAGCCGCTCCAGCTGCTGGCGGTACTGCACCGGCACCTGCGGGTCGGTGATCAGCGCCGTTGGCGCCAGGTCTTCGCTCACCCGCCGCCCATCCGCCACAGGGGCCGGTGCCGGGGTCTTGGCGGCCACCGCGCGCACCTGCTGCTCGGCGGCGATCGCCTCCCCGATCAACACTGCCGTGTCGGTGCGGGGGCGCTCACCTCGGGTGATCTGCTCCACCGCCGTCTGTTCCGGGGACAGGCCCGCGCGGCGCTCTTGTTCAGCGCCCATCGTGCGGGCCACCCAGTCCAGGTGCACCGAGGTGGTGGACTCCCATAGCTCCGGGGGCAGGGCCAGGTTCTCAGCTTCCGCGCTGGCCTTGGCCTCAGCCAGCTGCACTGAGGGCATCCAGGCATAGGGGTGGGCCGCCCACCCTGGGTCCTCGACCTGCGGCAGGTTCTGAGCGGCCCCAGTGTGCTGGGCCAGCTTCTCCAGATGCTCGTCGGTGAGGTTGCCCAGGGGTCGGCGGTCGGTGTTGTCGATGACGCGCTGGGCGGCCTCGATCTGGTGCTCCAGCCGCCACGCGAGCACCGCGGCGGGGTCTTCGGCCCCGCCAAAGCCGCGCTGGTTCACCGCCCGCGACAACAGCTCGGCCGGGTCCATGCCGGCCTGCTGGGCAGTGTGCAGGTGGGTGGCCACCGCTCCCCATGCCTCGGCGCTGGTGAAGTCGGCGGCCTTGTCCGCGCCCAGGACCTCCACAGCCATCGTGCGGGTCTTGGCCGTCCACGCAGCGTCAGCGGTCTCCCGATAGATTTCGCCCAGGGTGGCGACGTCACCGTTACGCATGGCCTCGGCGGCCACCGTTTCGTGGGCCGAGAGGTTCCGGTCGTAGGCCCCGGCGATGCTCTCCAGCACCTCGTCGCGTGACTGGCCGTCGGCCAGGGCGAGGTAGAGCTGGTTGGTGTCTCGTCCTCGGGTGGCGGCCACGTAGGCGGCGGCGCGGTCGGTGGAGGCGTCCAGGATCGCGTGGGCGGTGTCCACGGTTGCGCCCTGAGCCCGATGCACGGTGGCGGCATAGCCCAGCTGGGTGTGCTGGGCCAGGTACTCGGCATCCAGGGTGATCTTCCCGCCGTGGCCGGTGTGGCACAGCGTGGCGCTGTCGCCCCCGACCTTCTCTACGGTCCAGACATCGTTGTTCTTCACGAAGTCCTTACCGCCGTTGAGCTGCAAGGACCGGTCGTTGCGGCGGGTCACCACCACGTCCCCGGCATGCGCCACCAGCCCGTCCCGCAGCACCACGGACTCCCCGGTGGCATCCAGGGCCCCGGTGGCGATCCGGGCGGCCTGGGCGCGGGCGTTCAGCTCGGTCACGGTGGCGTTGTCGGTGGCGATCAGCAGGGACCGTTTCCCGGCCTCGGTGTCGGTGATCCAGGCGCGCAGTGCGGTGTCGGTCATGGCCTCGGTGTCCCCGGCGACCACCCGGCGGTTCTCCAGATACCAGGCCCACGGGGTGTCCGCCCCGGTGGCCGGGGGCTCGCGCAAGGCCAAAGACGCGGCCGCTTCCCCTTCGGTCTGGAAGCGATGGACGGCCTCCAGGCGAGTTGCTCCCACCTCGTTGTCCAGCAGTCGCAGTGCACCGCCGGAGCCGATGGCGCCCAGCTGGCGGTCATCCCCGATCGCGCGCACCACGGCCCCGTGGCGGGCCGCCACGGTCACGAGCTCTGCCAGCTTCGGGGTGGTGACCATGCCCACTTCATCGAGGATCACCACGTCCCCGGCGTGTAGCTGGGCCGCCCCGGTGCGCCCGGTGCGGTGGGCGATCAGGAAGGCGTCAATGGTCGTGGCTTGGGCCCCAATGTCGTGCGCCATGACGGCAGCGGCAGCCGCCGTGGGGGCCAAGCCGATGACGTTGCCACCGGTCGCGCGCACGGCATCGGCGGCCAGGGACAGGCTGGTGGTCTTGCCGGCACCGGCCGGACCGATCCCCAAACTGAGCAGCTTCTCGTCCGTGGCGAAGACACGGGCCAAGGCCACCTGCCCCTCACTGAGCGGTCCGGTGTGCGCGGCCAGCACCTCCTCGAACCGCTCCGCGGAGACGGCGGGGATGACGGTGCGCTGGGCGGCGGCGAGCACCTGGTGCTCGGTCTCCAGGACCTCCCGGGAGGTGTAGAGGTGCGCGTCGGACCGGATGAACTGGCTGGTGCCATCGGCGCGGGTGAATTCCGCCAAGCGCGGCACGTCAGCGGCCGGGGTGACGGACAGGCTGTGCGTGGTGGTGGCTTCCTTGACCACTTCGGCTACCAGCTCGTCGGGCACGGTGCGCCCGATCATGGCCTCTTTCAGGTGCCGGCGGGTTTGGGCGTGGACGTGGTTCACGCTCCAGGTGGCCCGTTTCTGGGATAGCTCGTGCACCACCAGGCGGGCGTGCTCACTGACGTCAATCTGAGCCGTATCCGGGCCGGTCGGCATCCCAGTGGCGGCCGCCCTCACGTGGGTCAGCAGTGCGTCGCCGACCGGCATGCCCACCTGCTGCCCGTACTCCTTACCCCACTCTTCGACCAGCTCGGACAGGCGCCGGGCGGACTTCTTCGCCGGCCGCGATTCCAAGGTGGCTTGCTGGGCCAGGGCGATCTTCTGCTTGGCATTGGGGGCGTAGCCGTGGCGGTCGATGAACTCCGCGTGCAGCCGATCCAAGGTTCCGGCAATGTCAGCCCGGCGGGAGGAGGCGTGGTGGATGGCGTCCAGATCCACCCCGGCGATCTCATAGATCGGCTCGTTCCCACCGGCCATGCGCGGCACCGCAGCGACCCCGAGGGAGGCGCAGACTTTCTCCATCACCTTGGCGTTGTAGGTCTCAGAGGCGGCCACATTCATCCGGTACAAGGTGCGCCCGTCCAGCGAGGACCACTTCCCGTCCGCGCCCTTGACCTTGTTGGCGATCACCACATGATCGTGCAGCTGCGGGTCCCCGGTGCGGGAGTCGTAGTGGCGGAACTGGGTAGCCACCAGCCCACCCTCGACATCGATCTGCCGCACCCCGTTGTACCCGCGCCGGGTGAAGGTGGCCTCCTGCTCCAGGAAGCTCAGGGTCTCCGCGATGGCCTCCTGGTGCGCTGCCTCGACGGCTTTGCGGGCCTCGTCTCCGCCCAGAGCCCACAGCAGGGAGACAGATTTGGCCGGGGAGAACACCAGGTCATAACCAGCCACCGTCTGCTGCTTCGGGGTGGTCTGGGAGGTGATGAACCGGCCCAGCTCCTCCTTGTTCCGCACGTCGCGCCCGTGCGTCTCGCGGAACAGTTGACCGCCCACCCGCCCTCGGATGGCTTGGCGTTCCTCTCGGGTGGGTGCGGCCCCGGTGGTGCGTTCGTGCCGGGCGATCTCCTCGTCCAGGCGGCGGGTCAGCTCGGTGTTGGCCTGGGTGTACTTGTGGAACTTCCGCCCCAGGGCCACGTCAGCCTGTGTGCCGCCGGCGGCCAGGATACGGTCGGCATCCGGGTGGATACCCTCCCCGAACAGGGCCGCCATCTGGGCTTCAGTGACCTCCCCGGACACCCCCAGCAGCGCCTCGGAGTGGGCCACCCACTGCCCCGGTGGCATGCCCTCCACGGTGTAGTAGTCGCCCAGCTCCCGGCCGTCAGCGCGCAGCTCATCAGCGGAGGCCACTTCGGAGGTGTAGTAGGCATACCCGTCCCCAGCGCTGAGCTTGTGGACGGTCATCACAGAAGCAATCATGCGCGTTTTCATCCTCAGTTATCAACAATGCATGAGGTGTGACGTTCTGACAGGGCGTGGAGGGCCGATGCGAGCTTGCGAGTCATCGGGCTGGAGCGACCCAGAAAGTCCGTCACGGATGTGACGCGGTTGTGCCCACGAGACCTGGAGTGTGGGCAGGGGATGCCCAGGGAGGACGAGGAACGAGGACGAACCGCAGAGCATCAGCTGTCCACACTCCAGGTCGATTGGGTGCAAGCGAACCCAGGTTGTCCACATGTGCTGTTCGCGTGGGCAACCTGCCCGAGCTGGGGTGGGGGCTGTGGGTCCGGTGGAGAGACCGGAGGATGAATCTCGGAAGCGGTCCACAGCCCCCCCCCCAGCCCACAACACTGCCGCCGGCCAGGCGCCCTCTCGCGCGCCGCCGGGCCGACCGGCGGCGGGGGGGGGGTGGGGGTGGTTGGGGTTTTGCGGGTGTGGGGGGGTGGTGGTTGTTTGTGGGGTGTTGTGTTTG
>NZ_LZMM01000067.1:0-23617 GCF_001665945.1 Kocuria sp. ICS0012
ATGCTGTCCAAGCCGACCGCGAACACCTGGTCGGAATCAAATAGCGCGAGTCTCCATCAGACCCAGGGCGCTTCACTGCACCCACCCCGCCATCTCATCCCAAGAATCGCGGACCCATCCCAGCACCAACGGAATCAGCCCGCCGAGCACTGCCAGATACAACAGGGCCAGCCCCACATGCAGCCCCCACTGGCCCCCATCCCAAACCCCCGTCACAAAGTGATCGGAGATGAACGGAGGCGCGTCAGTCGATCGGGACAACATCATCAGGTGCTCCTTCACTGGGGGGGCGTGTGGCACGGCTCACCCTAACTGCCCCCACCGACTCCCACAGCGGCCCTCGCCCGCGAGCGCCGAGTGGTTCGCGTGATGGAGCGGATGGGAGGCGCGAAAGCGTAGACGCCGGCGGTGAGGATCAGCACGCCGATGATGCTCCCCCACCAAGGAGGGGTGGCGAGGGCAACGCGGGTGAGACCCAGACCGGCGTAGACCAGAACACCGGCCCCGAGGAAGGTGGCGGCATCGAGGATCAGCCACAGGATGATCCACGGGAAACGGTGACTCGCGGTGCTGGATCGGGCCTCGTAGCGCCGGGCAGCTACTCGGGCCAGAGCCAGAAGCGCGAAAGCACCCGGGCCCACGTATCCAGCGGACAAGAGACTGGCCGCGATGGCAGCCCCTCCCAACCAGGAGAACGCCAGGAGCGCGGTGGCAAGCGCTTGGCGGGCCCGCGAGACTGCCGCGCGTTGCGCAGCCTTACTCATGCTCACCCCCGGCAGCAGAGCTGTTGGCAGCCCCATGCCCGGCCATGGCCGGGGTGACCACACCGGCCTCCACCCGGTTCTTCACGCAGGCGCTCATGGCCGCACGGATCTTCTCGGCTGCCTCCCGCGCCCGGATCACATCAGCGCGGGCGGACTCGCGATCGCATTCACGGATCGTCTCGTGCTCCGAAAAGCCGACGTGGACGGCCTCGATGCGGCGCACCCGATTCAAACGTGCCGCGAGCTGGGTGGGATGCTCCGCCGCCAGGGCGTCAGACGCGGCATCCAACACGGTGAACACTTCGGCGCGCTCGCGTACCCATTTGCGGCGCAGGAGTAGTTGCAGGATGACCAGGGCGGCGAGGAGGATTCCGAGGAAGATGAGCAGGTCGGGAACCATCACGACTCCTTATCGTTTAAACACTTTATTGAATCGTTGTTCGAGTTCATCATATAGTGGTTAGGTCTCATGCGATACCGCGTGGTAGCCCAGATCGACCCAGAACAGACAACGGAGCGAACATGGAAACCCAGGAAAACACCGTCACGATCACCGCAGATGCTCAGCAGGCCGGCGGGTGGTGGACCGCGCGCGCCACCAGCCACGAGCTGCCCCCTGCTACGGCGCGTAGCCTGACCTCTGTGACCACGCAGCTGAAGAAGATCGCCGCGGACATCCTGGGCACCACGCAGGAGGGCGTCGACCTCACGGTGAGCACAGAGCTGCCCGATGACGTCCAGCTGCTCGTGGATCAGGCCGCCGAGCACCAGCAGGAGGCCGAGACTGCATCTCGCAAGGCGCGGGAGAACTTGCTGCGTGCCGCCGTGGAGCTCAAGGACACCGGCTGGCCCGTGCGTGACATCGCTTCCCGGTTGAGGCTGTCGAGTAAGACCATCACCGAGGCCACCAGCCGGGACGCCGCTTCCGAAGCCGCACCGGCCGTCGAGGCCGAGGGGACCGAAGAGATTGAGGACGTGGCATAGCTCCATGTCCGCGGAGTTCAGCGCTCTCTGTGACGCGACCGGCCTAGACACCGAATTCTGGGCCGGTCGCCTCCGCATGCCGGAAGCGGAGATCCAACGCTGGACCACTCCCGCCGGCGCCCCGCCCCGGGCCGTCATCGACCTGCTGGACACCACCCTCCAGTGGCAACACTCCAAGCTGGAGCTGCTGGAGAGCACCGCTCGCGCCGGCCAACGCGTGTATCTGCTGCGCTTTCCCGAGGAGCTGGACTTTATCGCCACCTACGGACCCGCGATCCCGTGGAAGGCCCATGAACACCTCATAGCCCAGGCCTACGCCCGGCTGCGCGTGCTGCAACTCCCCGCGGTCCTGCACGACTTCGACGCCGCTGCCTTCCACCAGTGGCTCGGTCCCACCCCAGACACCCCCTCCGCCCGTGCTCGGTGGCTGGCGGGGCTCACCGACGCCGAGGGGGCCTTGGCGCGCGCGGATCGGCTGATTGCGGAGGCGTTCGAGGGCACGTCGTTTCCCCCAAGCACCTGAGGCCACCGCGTGCAGGCAGAAGGCGGGCTTCCCCCGAGGGGTGGCCCGCCTTCTGCCTGTGCTGCCCTAGGGCTGGTCGTGGTCCACGGCTTCGTGGACTACTCCCAGAGCCTCGGCTTCGAGCACGTCCCGGTCCTCGGTGGTGCAAGTGAAGCCGCCGATGACCGCGCTCTGGTAGCCGCATGTGGTCACGGCCCAGGCATCAGGGCAGCTGACGATCCGCACCACCCGGTAGGTGGCGGTGTCCGTCTCGATCTCGAATCCGTGCTCGGTTGTGGTGGTCATCCCTCGTCCTCTCCGTAGTCCACACGGCGCTCCATGCGGTCACTGGCCTCGATGTCCAAGCTGGAGACGTCGCCGTACTCGTCCAAAGTCAGCAGCACACGCTCGTCGTCGGTGTCCTCGATCTCGGTCACCGTCGCCAAGTTGCCCGAGTCCAGCAGCACTTGGTCTCCGATACACAGCGACTCGGCCATGACTCCCTCGGTCTCGAAGTCCTCTCCGCCCTCGGCGTGCTCGGTGACCTCACCCGTGGTGGCGAACTTGGCCTCTTCTTCGTCTCCGTCCTCGTCCGCATCCTCTTCGGAAACAGCCGGGGCCCGCAGGGGTTCCTCCGTCTCGTCGTCCTCGGTCTCCGTGGTCTCGCCGACCGTTTCGTCGTGGGAGAACAGCTCGAAGTCCTCACGGGAGATCGGCCAGTCGTATCCGACGAACTTCTCCGAGGCGAGATCCGCGATCTCGTCCAGGATGCGTCGATCCTCGCTGCCGGCCTTGGCCTCCCACGGGTCATCGACCCAGAACGTCTGCACCTCGATCGGGTTCGAGCCGTCCGGGGACGCAATCGCGCGCCCAGAGACCAGGGGGGTGTCGGTGCCGGTCCAGTAGTTGTCCCACAGCATCTTCGCGCCCTGGCCCGAGAGCCGGGACAGCGAGATCCGGTGGCGCAGGTTGTCGCGCGCACCACCCTCGAACATCTTGGCGTCGGGTCGCTGGGTTCCGATGACCACATGGATGCGCGCGGTACGCGCCAGGGCGAGGATGTCGGAGATCTGCTCCAGCCACATCGGGGTGCCCGTGCGCTTCTTGCGCTTCACGTTGCCGTTGGCGTCTTCCTCCTCGTCGTAGGAGTTCTTCCACAACGTGGTTAGCACCCGGTTGAGGATCGCGTACTCATCAAGGATGAAAAGGATCTCCCCGAGGTCATCGCGCTGGATCTTGCGGTGCTCCACTGCGGAGTAGCGGCGCATCATCAGCGCGTGCATCCGCTCGATCATGTCCGCCATCTGCTCCGGGCTGGAGGCGATGCCGCCCACGCCGGGGAATCCCTCGAACGGGCGCAGCTCCACGCGCTTGGGATCGCAGGCGTAGACCGGGATGCCGTGGCACACAGCCCCGGTGACCAGCGAGCGCAGCACGGTCGTTTTCCCGCCGCCAGTGGGGCCAATCACGAGCGTGTGAACCGTTTGGGCGTTCAGCTCCCACCCGACCAGCTTCCCGTTCTCGTCCTTGCCGTAGTACAGCGTCGGTTTCTTCGTCGTGGGATTCCGGTACAGCTCGGCCCCAGGGTGGCGCAGCAGTGACGGCATGACGGGGCGTTGCTCGAAGATCGCCACATCGCGTTCCGGCTCGAAAACGCTGCGCCACCGCCCGCCCATCTTGCGGTTCAGCGTGCTCTCCACCCGCCGGTGGAACATGGGGTTCGAGTCTTTGGTCATCGCCCCGTAGCTGACCTCGATCCGGCGCGGCATCGGCAGGGCTTCCTTGGTGGTGCTCATGATGCGTTCTCCTTCGCAGGCTCTTCCCAGTCCGTGACCGTCACGGTGATCTCGGTGCCGAACATCGGCCGCAGGATGTCGTGCGCGCGCTTCTGCGCAGCTTCCCGCTGGAGTTCTTCTCGGTCGTTCTCCGTGGTGGCTGTCCAGGCGTCGATGACCACGCGGCCGCGGCGAGTGTCCCAGGTGCTCGTGACCTTCTCGGCCTCGATGCGTTGACGCACCATCTCTTCCACACGGCGCCGCCACTCCGGGTCGCGGTCGGAGATGGAATCGGGGTAGTCGATCTTCACGTGCCGCGGGCGGCCTCGGGAAAACCTAGAGGCTCGCAGGTCTCGCTTCGCGTCCCACGAGGGCCCGAGCAGCGGGGCAAGACCCGCCACCAGTCGCGAGGTACGAGACCCGCGCAGCCGCAGCATGATCCGTACGACGGTGACCAGCACCGCCAAAACCGAGCAGATGACCAGGGGCACGATGGCCAGTCGTGTCCAGGCACCCCAGGAGGGATTGAGCAGCACGGCCGCGGAGAGGATCACGGCCACACCAATGACCCCGGTGAAGGTGCGCATCGCGCGCTGCCCCAGGGACTCCTCCGAGCTGCGCGGGGCGGCAGATTCGGTGGTCATTTGAGCCCACCCCCCTTGACACCGTGTGCTAAACTGGCACCTATATTTGCTTCTGGCAAGGCGGCCCGCCGCCGCAGGCGAAGCAAAAAATATAAAGAGTGCCAGTTTGGCCCACTGTTTCCGGGGGATTCTAGATTGCGCAAGCTTTCTTGCTTGCATGCATTCTCGCCGCGTTCACCAACAGAGGTGCATGCATGCCGCATACTGGCAGGCACGGGAAAACCATTGTCTGCCTGGCACATCTGAATCGCTGACCTGGATGTCATCGGGTACTCACTCCCCCTTCTTCTGCTTGTCGGTCAGGCCGTTGGTTTCCCCGGTGCTCGTGGGGTTGTCGTTGGGAATTTCCTGCTTGGCACCCTTGGTGGAGACCTTCAGCACCGATTGGTAGTTGCCGCACTCCGTCGTGGCCGAGGCGGCCTCTGCGGTCTCCTCGTTTTCAGCCGTCACCAGGTACAGGCCCTTGGTGCCCTCGATAGTCATGGGCACCGAGGTGTACCTGTTGTTGGCGCGGTTGAGATCCTTGCCCGTCCAGTCCACGGTCTGCGAGGCGACGACCTTGTCATCCCCGCATCCAGCAGCGCGCAGCTCGGGTTCGGTGCTGTAGGGACCGTGGACCGTCAGGCGCACAGGCTGCTTAGTGTCTTTAGGGAAATCCCCTTTCAGAACCACGGCAACGTCAAACCGTTTTCCAGGGGACGTCGTCAGGGTTTGCTCACCATCAGCATTGATGTTCCCGTCCAGGAACACCTGCGGCTTCGTCTTGACGGTGGTGGCGCCATTGGGATCATCACATGCGGAGGCGTGACCCTCGGTGCTCAATACCAACTGATACTTCCCCGGCTTTTTCACCTGGACCGCACCAGAGGTTTCCCCGTCCCCAAACTGCCCATCGGTGCTGCTGATCTCCTCTGAGCAGTCGGTAGGGTTTTTGCCGGCCCCGGCGGTGTAGACCCCGACGTGGTACTTCTGTCCCGCAGGCGCATTGCCCGGGTTGAGCTTGAATCCGATGGCTTTGTCCTCGGTGGTTTCCGGTACGGACAGCACCGGGTTGGCCGCCTCGGGTGTGGCGCTCTCCGAGGCCTTCGGCGCGCTTCCTCCCCCGCATGCACTCAGGGTCAGGGCCAGGGACGCGGCGGTGACGCTCATCAGGGTTTTCGTGGTCTTGCGCATGGTGTGTCCTTCCGGTTTGGGGGGTCTATTTGCTGGCCTTGTCGGGCCACGCGCCCTTCTTTTTAAGGATGGAGGTGGGGTTTATGTTGTCCTTGTGCTCGTACCAAGCCTTCATGTTTGCCCCGGGCTTGTAGATCTCGAAATGCAGGTGTGTGATGAACAGCGAACCGACACTGTCGCCTTTGTTTCCCTCGGTGCCGATGATGTCTCCGCGTTTGAGGGTTTGGCCGGCGTGCACGTCGATCTTGTTCAGGTGGCAGAAACCGAATCCGAATTTCGGTTCGGTGTTGGCAACGGCGAAAACACAGCCGTCCGGTTCGTACAGCTCGGTGACCTTCATCTCGACGGGGGTGATGATCTGGGTTCCGTCCCCGTATCCCGCTCCGGGGGAGGAGAGATCCACGCCGTAGTGCATGCCGCCGTTGCCGGCGTCCACGCCGTTGATGGAGCGGGGCCCATAGTCCGATGCCTTCTGGCAGCCGGGGCAGGGAGCGGTCCACTCCCCGGAGCCGAGGTCACCGTTCCACTTGTCGGCCTTCTTGCAGGCCAGAGCGTTGAGCGTGCCTCCCGTGCCCGATCCGCCGCTGCCGTTGGACTTGGCTTCCTTACCGTCCTTGGTCGTTTTCCCCGAGAACGAGGTGTCCACTCCAGCCTGTTTGATGACCGCATCGGCGTAGCTGTAGTACTGCACGTAGTGCGACGGGTCTTGGTTCTTCTGGACCTTGTTGGCGGCCTCGGTCGGCTCCATGTCCTGCCAGCCGGGAAAGTCCAGCAGCCCCTTGTTGCCGCCGGCCCCGTTGAGAAATGACTTGGTGGCGTGGGCCGGGTCCATGACCTCTTCCTTGGTGCCCCAGCCCATCGAGGTCTGCTGTTGGAGGAAGCCGTAGCTGGTGGCCAGGGAGCCATCCGGGTTGCGGGTGCCGGTGTCCTGGTCTCCGCGGTTGAGGTTCGTCAAGGTGGACTCGCCGTAGCCGACGATAGTGATGACCCGCACCGCGCGCCCGTCCACGCCCTCCTCCTTGACGACCTTCTCGATGGAGCGCACGATGTCTTCCTGCTCCTTGGCGACATCGGCCGGGGGCTTGGGGTCGCCCTTGGAGGTGGAGCCCCCGGAGTTGACGCTGTCGGTGCAACCGGCCAGCTCCAGGTTGAGCTGGTTCTGCTTCTCGTTGCCGCCGAGGATGGACACCAGGATGCCCGCGCCCATCACCACGGCCAGGAGCAGCCCGATGACCAGGAACACCGCCGCGGCGATCAGCCGGCCTTTGAGTCTGAGCAGCTGCATGGGTCACCTCGCCGCGGTCCAGCCGCGCTCCACGGCATCGGTGATGATCCACCCCTTGTCGCCCTTCATCGCGGTCACCTCGTAGGTGATCTTGATGGGCTGGCCGGTCTCGGTGGTGACGGTGGCCGTCACCGGACGGGACCACCGGATCTTGGTGTCCTTCGGGGCCCCGGTGAACGGGGCCTTGCCCACGCTCACCGCGGTCACCGTGGAGTCGCCGCGACCGTCGAGGGCCGTCTGCGCGTCCGCGAGCTGATCTGCAAGCTGCTCGTTCGTCAGCTCAGCGCTCCACTGCTTCCACTGGTCATCACCCTCGCGGCGGGAGAGGTAAGAGCGCAGGAAGGCTCCGGCGGTGGAGTCTGCCTTGGCGCGGTTCACCTTGGGCTTGGACGGGGCAGGCACCGACGAGGCCGGGGACGGCTTCTCGGAAGCCGAGTCAGAGGCCTTCGGGGACGCATCGGAGGTGGGCTGGCCGTCCGCACCCACGGGCCCGGCTTCGACTTGTCGCCAGGTGAGCCCATCGTCAGTAGCGGAGGCGGAGGCCACCGGGTGAGCGTTGGGCTTGTCGTTGCCGGTCTTGCTGAGCATGTGGACCCCGAACGCCAGGGCCACGATCACCGCAGCCGTGGCGGCCAGGCGCATCGGGCTGCGCATCGCCCAGCGCAAACCGGCCCCGGCGCGTTTGCGCGTGTACCGAAAGAGGAGGATGCCCAGCGGCTTGATGCTGTCGTTGAAGTAGCTCATGGCTTACCGCTCCTGCGTCTCTCGGGTGACGGTCTCGGACTCGGTGTCGTTGCGCTCGTAGTAGGTCTGCGAGCCCGGCACGAAGATGTGCTGGTTAAAGGCGGTGTTCGTGGTGGCGTCCACCCGCGGGTTGAAGTAGACCCCCGAGTTCGCGTCCCGATCCATGCGCACGATGTCGGTGGGGATCTCCTGGTTCTCGTCCAGCACCTCCCCGCGCTGCACCCCAGGGGTAGGAGCACCCTGCTGCGCCTGAGCGGCCTGGTGAGTGGAGGCAGCCCGGTCGATGGCCGCCACGATGCGGTCGCCCATGATCCGCTCGCCGTGATCGTCCCGGCGCTGGTTGGCCGCTTCGGCATCGGCGGTGTCCACGGCGTGACTACCGCCGCGGTCCTCCTGCTGGGCTTGCGGCTCCGCGGAAAGTTCCGCTCGCGGCTCGGCCGCCGGGGCGGGGCGAGGCGTGGTGGGTGCCTCGTCGGGGTACGCCGCCTCCGGGTGGGCCACGGGCACGGGGGTGGACGCTGGGACCGGGGCCGGGTCCAGCGCCGGCGCCGTGGTGGCCGGAGTGCCGGTGAGCGCCGGGGTGTAGTCGGGGCCGGCGTGGGTGGTGTGCTGCCGGCGGCGGGGGCTCTGCTCCTCGTTCTGCTGCTCGGTGTCGTCCTCAGCGTTCACATCCCGGGTGCTGCCCGGGGCCGACTGCTTGCCAGGCCGGTTGCCGTTGAGCAGCGCCCACGCCCCCATCGCCATGCCCATGGGGTTGAGATTGGAGGCCCCGTGCATGGATTGCTTGACCGAGGAGGGGCTGACCATCTCGGTGAGGCTGCGGAAGGGCTTGGTGAACTTCCAGAAGATGTAGGTGACGATGGCGGAGAAGAACAGCATGGGGGCGAAGTCCAGGTTCTTGGCCATGAACGCGATCAGGGTGGTGTGCAGAGCTGCCAGCACACCGAACACGATGACGTTGATGGCGGCCGCGCCCACCATGTTCAGGCCCTCCTTGGCGACTCCGCGGGTGACGTGCCAGACCCCGAGCACCGCAAAGATCGGGCCGATGATGGGGATGAACCGGAAGATGAGCTTGGACGCGAAGATCAGCGCTTCGGAGGCGATGCGCACGGCGGAGACCAGCCCGGACTGGATCAGCGCGGCGAGTCCCACTCCGGCGCGGTTGTAGCCCTGGCCCTTCATGAACTGCTGGAGCTGCTTGTCCTCGCCCTTGCCGAGCTTGTTGTAGATGTCCTCGTAGTCCTTCTTCTTGTCCTTGGGGTCCACGTCGGTCTCGTCGTAGGTGGTGGCCGAGGCCTTGTAGAGCTTGGTGGCCCAGGTGTCCGCTCCGACTGCGGTCTGGTCGTCGGAGCCCAGCGCACCCTTGGCCCACAGGGGGTAGAGGATCTGATCGTTCATGATCGCCCCCATGGCCTCGTCGGGCTCGGCCGTGATGCCGGCTGCCTCCAGGGCCTTCTGGTCCGCCGTGGAGGTGACGTTGTGCCCGACGTCGTCGATCGCGTGGGCCACCGTCAGCGGCGCGGTGCCCACGACGGCCAGGAAGCCCACCGAGGCCAGGAATGCCCCGGCCGTCATCATGGACTTGCGGACCTCCTTGGTGAAGGACCAGGCGAAGAGCATGACCGCGGCCAGGAGGATGAACATGATGAACCATTGATCCACCACCAGCGTGCGGGTGAGCTCGGAGAGCTTCACGATCATGTCGTCCAGCGGTTGCAGCACCGTGCCGGTGTTCGTGTTCCACGAGTGCAGGCCGGTGGCGGCTGCGGCCAGCCATTTCGCCAGCCCCAGACCGGCGTTGCCGATCTTGGTGTCCATCATCGCGTCGGGGTCACCGGCCCACTCGTTGCCCGCGATGGGCCCGCCCAAGTCGCAGGCGTGCCAGGTCAGCCCGGAGTAGCCGTAGTCGCCATAAAGGGAGTCTCCCTCCATCGTGGCGCTGCGGTGATCTAGCAGCCCGGTCACACCCGAGCCGGCGGCATCAGGCACCCCCTCGGGCTGGCACTTGGCGTAGGCCGCATCGCGCAAGATCACGGCGAGCAGCACCCCAGCGAGCGCGGCCACGGCCAGGAGGTAGGCCCTGTCCTGCACGGCGTTCAGCAGCCGCAGAGCCCAGGTCTGCGTCGTGGTGGTCAGTGTGGCGGTCATGGTCTCCCCTGCCAATTACTCGGTGGTGCTCGTGGTGGCGGCAGCCGCCTCGGCTTCGGCTTCCAGGTCCGACTTGGGGCGCGAGTTCAGCGCCTTCTTCACGTGCGGGTGGGCGTCGGTGTCGATGACCACCCGCTCGTGCCCGCTACCGTCGAAGAAGATGAAGTGGCGGCGGTCGGCGATGGCCTCGGCCACGCGCTCCTCCTCGGTCATCTGCTCCTTCTCCGCATCCGACTTCTCCCGGCGCCGGTCGGTGGCCGGGCGCAGCTGGCCCAGCAGCGTCTCGTAGCCCTGGTTCAGCGGCACCCCCATCAGCTGCAAGGCAGCCTGCTGGGCACGCTCGCCCTCGGTGTGACCGATGAACACGGTGCCCACGAGGTTGTCCAGCGCGTCGGGGCTGCCGGTGCCCACCTCGAAGTGGGTCACGTCCTGGGAGGAGAGCAGCACACGGGCGTTGAACTTGCGGGAGTCGGTGGCGGACTTGGTGATGAGGGTCTTGCCGGCGCTGATGGCCGAAAGCGTCTTGCCCTCGTCAATCGCCAGGCCCTTACGCTCGGCTCGGTCGCCTTCGTACATCCGCGACTGCACCAGCCACGCAGCCAGCTGCACCACGGCCATGGACAGCCGCTCGGTGATGGTGGTGTCACCGGCGGTGATCGAAGACTCCTTCGGGATGCGGATGCCGTTGAGCGTGTAGACGTTGAGCATCGAGTTGTCGTCCACGTCCAGGTCGTCGTCGGTGGGGGCCGGTTCCCCCTCGGGCGGGAAGATCAGGCGCCCGATGGGGGTCTCTGCGGCTTGGCGCAGATCTTCCAGCACGTCCCCGGCACGGATGCGATGCTCCTCCGTCAGCTGAGTCTCCAGCTCCCCGGCCTCGATCTTCTCCAGGGCCACCAGCACGTCGGTGGCGGTGGAGGTTCGCACCGGCTCCACCTGCTTCAAGGCGCGGGTGATGACGGAGGCGGTCACGCCCCCGGCGTCGTTGAGCAGCTTCGGGCTGATGAAGGACTCCAGGATGTCGCGCATCAGCGAACGGCGGGTGCCGCGGGCAGCGGAAATCTCGCGCTGATACTCGGTGTCGGTGTCGTAGTGCTCGCGCTTGGGGTCGGCCACCACGCGGTAGGGGCCCAGCTCACCGCTGCGGCCGCGCATGAGGTTGATGTAGCGCGAGCGGTTCTTCAACTCGGGCAGGTCGCACAGTCGCCCGAGACGGTCGGAGGGGTCCAGAACGTTGAAGCGGGTGCCCTGCATGACAGCGCGGTAGACGATCGAGCCGAGCACGTAGGACTTGCCACCGCCCAGGCCTGCGGCGATGACGGTCAGCCCGGAGCGGTCACGGGATTCCATATCGCGATGCATGTTCCAGGAGAAGCCGCGCAGCGCAGAGCCTGCGGTGTAGCCCAACGCGGCGCCGTCCTTGTCCCCGATGTTGGCGGTGCCCTGGGGGATGGCAGCGGCCAGGGTCTTGACGGACATGGTGCGGGAGAAGCCGGAGTTCTGGAGGCCTTCACCGGGGATGAACTCGCGGGCAACATGCCACTGTGCTGCGGTGCGCTCCAGGTCTGCCTTGGAACCGTAGAGGTTGCGGATCTCCGCCACGCGACGGTCCAGGGCGTCCAGGGTCGGGGCGCTGACGGCCACGCGGTACCAGCCTTCGGTGCGGACCTCCAGCCCGCCGTGGTCTCCCTGGATCTCACCCTGAATCTGCTTGCCGAGGGCGTTCTGGCGTTTGAGCATTTCCGGGGGGTCTTGCTTGTGGTCGGAGACGTAGTGCTCCATCTGGTCCCGGATCTTGTTCATCTGGTCGATGATGAACTTGTTCGTCTTCGTCGGGCTCTGGACATCGAAGATCGCAGACCACTCCACGGGGTAGGAGACCGCGTCGGTGCGCTGCATCCACCCGGAGTCGATGTTCTCCGGGATGTTCTGGTCCGACAACCTCGCCAGGGTCAGCACGGAGACGTAGCGGGTGACCGGGCGCTCCTCTCCTTCCACGGTGCCGGTCACCTTCACGTAGCCCTCGTAGGGCTCCCCGGTCATGCGTGCCCGGTTCTGCAACAGCTCGACCGTTTTGGGCTCGTAGTCCTGGGCCATCCCTATGGCCGCGCACGGCAGACCCAGGGACACGGAGCGGCGCAGCAGCCACTCCATGTCCTCGGTGGTGGCCGCTGTGGCAGCCAGGGAGGAGCCGGCGAGCACGTAGTTCAGCTCCGCGATCTCGCTGGCCAGCTCGTCCACCTCCCGCTGCGGGTCCTTGGGGAACCGGCGGGCGGTGGCCACGCGCACCCCGAAGTACACCCACTTGTCCGAGAAGTTCGCGCGGCGCAAGTGCTGCTGGTCACGCATGAGCATCCCGGAGCACGATGCGTCCTGGTCCTCACCGTTCTCAATGGGCTTGCCGTTGCGGCGTGCGTCGTCCCAGGTGCGCTCGGCCCACTCGTAGACCGAGTGCGGGCGGGTGCTGATGCGGATCTGACAGCGCCGGCCCACGAGCTTGGAGTGGGCTAGGGCGTCGGCGGAGATCAGCCGGTTGACGTGGGACACGGGCATAAACGAGTTGGATCGCTGCCCCATCACATACCAGACCATGACCTCACTGCCGGTGAGGGTCACGTTGCCGATGGTGGAGCGCAGCTCCAGGGTCAGCTCGTCCCGGTCGGGGGTGTCCTTGCGACGGCGGGCTGCACGCTTGGCGTTGCGCTGCGCGGCGTCCTTGTCCGGGTCATTCTTGCCTCCGCCGTGGATCAGAGCCAGAGCGCGTCCTGCGAAGCGGGCCACGGTGTTGGGGTCGCCGAAGTTTTTGAAGCGCTCGCGAGGGCTCTTCTTCTCGGGCGCTGCGGAGGAGCCCTCCTCCGCAGCGGGGGTGCTCTCGTCCGTGTCTGTGGCGCGGGTGTCAGTAAGGGTCATCGTTGGCGTCTCCGATCCATGAAGCCGCGAGCGCGTGAGGCGCTCACGCGCTGGGCGATGATTGCTCGGCCGGTGCGATCAAGCTGACGGCATTGGTCGGGCGAGTAACGGGTGGTGTGCAGGCTCAGCACGTGGGAGTAGCCGGCGTCGGCATCCTCGCGGGGCACGGACAGCTCTTGGTAGGCGGTGATGCCGTTGACGAGGATGCCGACGTCGTCGCGGTAGTACGCGTTGAAGGACTTCACCGAGAAGTAGGTCAGGAGGAACCACACGAACTGGAAGGCCAGTTCGGTCATGGGGAAGCCGAGGAAGAGCATCACCGCGAACAGGGTGAGGCCCGCCACGATGATGGTCACGTACTGGCGGTAGGTGGCCACCCAGGGCAGGCGCTTGTTCGGCGGCCCCAGCCAGGTGCGGTCGATCCTGCGCAGATCGTCGTCGGTGTAGACCCTCATGGACTCAGGCGCCCAGGATGCCGCGAATCCACTCGCCCACGGCCTCGTAGTTCAGGGCGATCGCCAGGAACGCCATGGCGAAGATTCCCAGGCCCAGCTTCAGCATGAACTCGCGGGTCTTGCCCGAGTTCGCGGCCCAGAACAGGGAGATCGACAGGATGATGATCTCCACGATGATGATGTTCTCGCGCAGCCAGTCCGCAACGCTCTGTCCAGAAAACATGGGGTCTCCTTCGTGTGCTCCCTAATGACGGGAGAGGCTTCGTTTACAGTCGATAGTCTAATATAGCGATACTATCTCATCAATAAGAGAGTCCATGGAAGCCGGACGGGTGTTCATGGAGTCGTCTCCACTCGCAAACCGGAAGGAAGTTGGTCAAAATGGGACCCATGCCGAAACTTGTGCGACCCGCGGATCAGCCCGAACAGCTTGAACACTTCATCGCTGTCTTCGGCAACAGGGCGCGGATGTCGGTGGTGCGTTTTCTAGAGAAAAACGGCCCATCGCTGCGGGTGGACATCGCAGAGGCCACGGGGATCGCCAATCCAACGCTGGGCAACCATCTGGCCGAGCTAGAGCGCATCGGTGTAGTAGAGGCAGACCTACCCGTGGAGCGCAGGCGGGGGCGCACCATTCGGTATTCAGTCAGCGAGAAGACGCTGCGTTCTTTGATGGCTGCCCCAGAGGCCTACATCTTCAACGAGGACTAGACCCGAGCCACCCGGATCATCACGTACTGCCCGCCCAGGCGTTTGAGCCACAGGTCCACAGTGATCTGCTCCTCGGCAGCGCAGCGCAGGGGCACGTCGTGCATCACGGTGACCGGGTGTTCTGTCTCGGCGTTGCCAAGAATCTGGTCCAGCTCGCCATGGCGAGAGGGGTCTACGAGGTCGCGCACATCGTGCTCATGCAGACTGGCCAGACCGGCATCCTCCCAGCTGGGGAAGGACTGTACGAGTTCGCCCGTGTCAGCGCGGATCTGCGTCAGCGGCACATCGGGCATCAGCTCGATCAAGGCCGCGGCTTGATCGGCTGGTGCCGGCAGGGCTTCGGGAATGATGGGGTCGAACTGCTCGGGTACCTCACGCACCATCCCGAGAAAGATGGTCGTCCCATCAGCGCCGCGGGTGTTGCGTGCGGTCAGCTCTACCACCCGGGAGGGCAGTCCAGAGGGGTGGATGGTGTAGCTGACCGTGACGATCCCCCGGAATGGCCCTTGGGCAGCGGCGTCGATCAGCCGCTGGAGCTTGTCCTGGTCTGCTGCGTCCACGAACCCAATCAGCCACTCTGAGGAGGGCCGGTAGACGGCCTTGTTGGTACCGGGCACGTGCTCCATGTGCGCTTCGTGCATGCTGTAGAGCGCCACGAGGGATTCGTCCCAGTAGATCTCGCGGTGGTCACTGATGCGCCATTCCAGAGCACCAACGTGAGGCTTGACCGGCAATCGTTCTTCGACGGGCACAACGATGCCGTAGGCCCCGACCGGCACCCCTGAGTAGGGGGAGCACACGGGCTCGACGTACACCCGCTGCCGCCTCCCCTCGATCACCTCTACATCATCGAAGGCTTGCCCCTGGAAGGCTGCGTTTTCCAGGTGTTGGTGCAGGGCGTACCGGAGGTGCTTCGGGAGGTTCTTGCGCACGGATTTTCCCGGGTATCGCATATTCCCGACTTGAAGCAGCCGAATGGTGTGATGCTCAGGGTCGGTATCCACGATCACCCAGTGATGCGTCATCAGTCCTCCTTCTTAGGAGGGTTCACGTTACTTGTCGGTTGCATGGAAAAGTGTCCCTCGTTATCGTTTTCCGCTAGAAGCCGTGCAGGGCGGATGCCCGAGCTGCTGTCCCGAACGTGGGTACTTCTGTGCCCACTGACCTGGAGGTAGCTCGCTGTGCCTACGACTCGTTTTCGTGCCCCCGCCCCTGTCCTGTCCTTGTTGGCCTGCTCGGAGACTCTGGCGATCTTGCGCTCAATGTCTGACTGCTGCTGGGCCTGTGCCTCCGAACTGTCTGAGGCGACTTCACTTCCGATCGACCGTGTCTCCGAGATTCTTTCTGCCTTGCAGACCTGGGAGTTCGTGACCGCGTACCAGGATCGGTGGCTGCTGAATGCACGCGCTGTGGCTGAGTCCTTCCAAAACCTCAAAAACGCTCTTGACTAGGGTCAATGCATGACTTCCTGGGATACGCACGAGAACGTCCATGTACTTGACTCCGGTCTCGCGCTGGTGACGGGCCCAGCCTCGAACTGGGTTGTCGTCGGCACTAGAAAGTCCTGGTTGCTGGTGGATGGTGGGTATCCGGGGGATGTGGACCGGGTCATGGCCTCAGCACGGGCCGCGGGCATTCGGGGGCTTCCCGAGGCGGTGCTGCTCACCCACGCCCACGTGGATCATGTGGGCGCTGCCCGCCGGCTGGCTGCTCACGGGGTTCCGGTGTGGTGCGCGGCCGCGGAGCTGGGCAATGCGACCGGGGAGACGCCCAGCCAGATCGACCCGGAGACGGCCTATGCCAAGGCCGCTGCGTCGCCGCTGTGGGGGGCCTGGGTTCATCACGCGGTGGAGGCTGGGGGCCTCGACTCGCAGCGGTTGCGGCCGACTCAGCTGCGCCCTTTCGCCGCGCGCGCTGGGGAGGTTCTAGATCTTCCGGGGCACCCCGTGGTGATCCCTTCGACCGGGCACACCCCGGGGCACACCAGCTTCCGGGTGGGCCCGGTTCTGGTGGGCGGCGATGCCGTGGTCACCGCCCATCCCACCTCCCCCGTGACGGGGCGAGCCCAGCTGCTCGATGCCGCGTTCCAGGACGACTGCGAGGCCACGACACAGGCGGCGCGGCGGCTGTGCAAGGCGCAGGCGGAGGTGTTGGCTCCCGGGCATGGCCCGGCGCTGCCGATGGCCGCGGTGCGCGAGGGGCTGCGCTCAGCGCACGTACCCGTTGATCTCTAGCGAGACCATGCGCGCGTCCGGGTCCAAGTCGGCGTAGCGGCCTTGGAGTCCTTGGGTTTTCAGCCACTTCTCCACGTCGCCGTCGTTCTCCCCGAGGCCCCCGAGCACGGTGTGGGGCTGGTAGCCGCCCTTGGAGCCGAAATCGACCTTCGACCCGTCCTCGTAGGTGGCGGTGATGTAGACCCGCCTCTCGGGCAGCTCCTTGCGGCCCCACTTCTTCCGAGCAATGGAGGTCAGGCTCTTGCTGGCTTCCTCCCAGGCGCGCTCCTTGCCTTTGGAGCCCTTAGTGCGGGGGAAGTCGATACGCACCGTTCGCACCCCGCGCCCGTACACGGTGTCCTTGCGGTACGAACCTCGCGAGGGCACCTCCACGCGCCGGCGAACCTTCCGGCGCGTGCCGGTCTGCTGCGGCGCGTCCGGGGGCACCACGGCCTCCTGGCCCTTCTTCCCGCGGATGCGCGCCACCCCGTGCGAGGTCTGCCGCCGCTGGGGCCTGGTGGTGGCCCGCCCGGTGGTGGCGATCTCCTCCAGGGTGGTCACCAGGTTCGCACCCGGTTTCTTCCCGCGGCGCACCTGGGAGATCAACGACTGGTCGCGTTGCAGCTCCTCGGCGATCTCGGTCTGGCTCATGCCACGTTCGACCAGCAGCTCGATCAGCTCTTTCGCGTTCCTAACCATGGGACACCTCCAGCGTCTCCGAAGCGGCCGCCACGTCCACCCCGTGAGCCTCAGCGCGACGCGCCAGGCGCAGACGCGCCTCCACGGTGGTGGGCAAGGCCATCTCGGGGGAACCGGCGGGCAGGTAACCCTTCAACCGCAACCGGCCCACGGCACCGTCGTCCAGCCCGCCCTTCTCGACCGGCAGGCACCATGAGGGCAGCGCCGTCGTGTAGAGCGCATCACCGTTGATCCCGATCAGGGTGGACGGGTCCACGTGCAACGCACCACGCTTCTGCCCCTGGGCCATCGGACCGTGCAGCACCCGGGCACGGGCCCGAGACCACACCTGCGAGGAGAGCTCCGGGTGATAGAAAGGCCGCTGACGATCACGCAACGGCGCCGGCTCCTCGTAGACAAACTTGTCGCCCACCTGGCGCATGCTGTGCGCGTACTGCTCCGGGACGTCCCAGGCGGAATCCACGGTGATGGTGGAGACGTTGCCGCGGGAATTGAACGCACCGATGGCCTGGAGCATCATCTGCCGGATGGCCCCAGAAGCCGCATCCACCACCGCGGGCGCGTAGCCCTGGTTCTCCCCCAGACTCGACACCGCCTCGCGGGCGTTGACCAAACGCTTGCAGAAGGTGTCCAGCGGACGGGCCTCCACCGCACGGGCCTCCCCACGCAGCGCCGGGCGCTTGTCCTGGAAAACGATGGCCTCGTGGAACCGCTCGATGCGCCACCCGAACTCCTCCACCACCCGCAGCTCCTCGTTACCGGCCCACGCGTCGAAGACCGCCCCCGGGCGGTTGGGGTACACCCAGGTCAGCGCACCGTTCTCCAGGGTGTGCTTGATCGGCAGGATGCCCAGAGATCTCCAGTCCTCCGGCACCCGAACCCGCACCAAGTACCGCGCCGGCACAAACTGCCCCACCCGGCGGAAACGGTGATCCTCCGACAGCCACAGATCCTCCGCATCCTTCCCCCGCATCCGCTGCGCCGGCCCCACTCCCAGGTTGTACCCGCACGCCGCGTACATGAACCGGCCGTCGATATAGGAAAACTCCGGCATCGCCTCCCCACGTACCTGATGCATCAGCGGCACACACAGCTCATGCTCCACATACCCAGGCCCAGCCACCAGATGCTCCATGTGGTGCTGGCCCGAGGTCGCGTGGATCTCCTCGGCGATGTCATCCTCCAAGATCGCCGGCTCCAAATTCCGCGGCAACGACTGCGCCCACAGCTGGAGCCCCGTCGTCGCCGGAGACTTCATCAACCCCTGCAACGACTCCTCGGAGCGCACCACCGCGTTCTGCGTCAGCTCCCACGCCTCACGCGCCTGCTCATGGCTCAACCGCACATCCCCGAACCACGCCGAGGCCAGAGACACCTCGAACGGCTTCTCACGCGGGTTCTCCCGATTCTGCGTCTTGTGGAAGTACCGGCCCACCGGAGACGAGCTGGACCCCAGCCAATGCCGCCCCTGGGCCCAATCCGGGCTGTCGATCTGCTGGAACCAGTGGTCCCCGTTGCGCTCGCGGCCGGGGATGCTGCCGACGAGGACGATGCGCTTGATCCCAGTGACCTGGGCGGTGTTGAGGATGTCTTCGAGGATCGGGCGCTTGCGGCGGCCGCGAATGACGGGCGAGATCTTCCGGCCGTTAGTGTCCACCGCGTATCCGGTGGTGGGGTTCATCCACAGCGTCGGCAGGGGTTCGACTTTCCAGGGGATCGGGCGCATGGGGTTACTCCTTCTCGGCGGAGGTGTACTGGCGGCGCAGGTACTCGCGCCAGACCCTCACGGTGAGGTCTTTGTACTTCTCCCCCGTTCGGGCCTTCTCGATGGCGATTTCACGCTTGAGGCTCTTGGGGATCTCCACGTTCAGGGCCACCGTCTCGGTGTCCCGGTCGATTTCGTCCTCTACCCGCGCCCACCGCTTCTCTGATTCACGCTGCTCAGCCACGATCTCTTCTCCTTGCCGCCTTCACTGGATCACTGCGTTTTCTGCCCGCGGGGGCGCTAGGAGGTCTCACCGAAGCCCCGCTTCTCCAGGTACTCCGTGAGCGCTTCTTCGACCATGGCCTGCACGCCCGTCCCCGTGCTCTCCTCGTAGTCGTACATGCGATCACGAAGCGTGACGGGCACACGAGTGGACAGCGGCTCACGGGGCACTCTCCGCTTGCGTCGGCCAGTGGAGCTGGCCGGGGGCGCCGGGAGTTCTGCCGGAGCGGTGGTCTTCTCGATGTAGGACTGCGGGCGCTGCTTCTGAATCTTGGGGGCGGGCTGGGCCGTGGAGTGTCGTTTCGCGGGCATCGGCTACTTCTCCTTCACGATGTGGGCGGTGAGCTGGTCGAACATCTCGGAGACGGCCTTCGCACCACGGTTGCCAGTCTTGGTCAGCGGCGTTCGAGTGGAAGCCATATCCTTGACCGCAGAACGCGCGGGGATCACGGGGGCGAGAAGATCGCCCCCCCACGCCTCACGCATCTGGTCGAGCTGATAGCGGTGCTCCCCCAGACGGGAATCGACCATGTTGGTCACCACACCCGCCAGTGTCAGATGCGGGTTGAGCACGGGGTGCCGGGCCTCTTCGATGGTCGTCAGGTACTCGTTGACCCCGTTGATTGCCAGGGCCTCGGGGACGGTGACGGCCACCGCCGAGTCGGCGGCTACCAGGCCGTTCAGGGTCAGTCGCCCCAGCGAGGGCGGCATGTCCAGCAGCACGTAGTCGTAGCTGTCCAGAGCCTCAGATCCCATCATGGCGACCTTTAGCCGATGCTCGGCCGCGGTGAGGCTCTCGTCGGCGAACACCGCGAGGGTGGAGTCAGCGGGCACAACGTCGATGGCCTCCCCCCACTCGGTAGGGGCAATCGCATCGCCGATGCTTCCAGGGGTGTTGGCTTTGAGGAGGTCGTACATCGTGATCTGCTCGTCGGTGATCTCCGCGCCGAGCACGATGGACGCGCTGCCCTGCGGGTCCAGGTCGCAGACCAGAACACGCTTTCCACTGCGGGCGAGGCTTTCCGCGCAGGCCAACACGATGGACGTCTTGCCCACCCCGCCTTTGAGATTGCCGAACGCGATGGTGCAGGGAGCCATGTCGTGACCCTTCCTCTAGTCCTCTAGTTTCCTAGGTTTCTTGAATCCTAGGAAACTATGAACTCACTAAGTTGTCAACCCACCAAGATTCTTAGGGGCCTGGGACTGCTGTACGGATAGGTGACACCGGACCTGGCTGACCCGCGCGGTTGGCCTGGAAGGATGATCACCGTGCCCAAGCCCTACCCTCAAGAGTTCCGTGACGACGTCGTGCGTGTCACGCGCGCCCGTGAAGCGGGCGTCCCCCTCGCTCAGATCGCCAAGGACTTCGGCGTCCACGAGATGACGCTGCGCAAATGGATCCGCCAAGCAGACATCGACGACGGCAACCGTCCCGGGAAGACCCGTGAAGACTCCACGGAGCTGCGCATCGGGATCACCACCTGGATCGAGCGCACCTATCATCGACGCCGCCGACAGGCCCGCCTGGGCCGATTGACCCCCATCGAATACGAGACCATCATGAACCCGGCCGTGAGCCTCGTGGCCTGACACACCAACTGTCACCTGATCGTGCGGCAGCCCCGCACATCATCAAGAATATGGATGGCATCATCGGGGAACGGAATTTCTACGGGAATGATCCGCATCCCCCGAAGGGATGAGCTGGCAGGGCTCCATCCTGATGGGGTGATGGAACCCTGCTATGCCAGAGATGGTTGGTTCCTGCGTCGCAATCAACCGTGCTGCGGCGCAGTTTTGCAGGTTCAGTCGTAGGGACCTAAAAACCGTTCGCCGTTGAAGTGAACCATGTGGCTTGGTGCGTCAGCGCACCACACCTCGGTCTCCCACGCGATGTCCGCAAGGTACTTCCGCATCGTTTTGCGATCCGGGAAGCAGGAAATGTACACCAGTCCGGCGGTGCTTCCTTCGAACAACTTGGACAGCTCGCCGTACCTTTTAGCATCGACAGGACCGTGGGAGGAGGCAGCTTCCATGAGAACCAGCCAATTCTTGTCCCGCATGTACACCACGAGATCCGGCATCTTGCCGTGCGAATCCACCTCTACGCCAAGATCCTTGAGGCGCTTCTGATCAAAATGCGCCCACTTCTGGTCCGCGTCTCCGACGTACAACACCTCTCCGCCTGGTGTGTACCGGGAGCACAGTTCATCAAGCATCTGTTTGATCAGTACGTTCTGCCCGCCTGGGCTCAGCGTGAGCGCTTTGCCTTCGGGGAGCGTGACGGGGATTCGGCGCATTTCACGGGCTGCCGCGTAGGTCTCGATCTGACGGGGGCGGTCATCCAAATACTCCGCGACTAACTCGTCGACCTGAGGAGATCCGTAGGCTTTGATAACCGTTAAAGCCATTGGGTGGATCGCATAGTTCCACTTGGGACTGTTGACCGGGCGGTCTGGCTGATCTCGGTTTTGTTCGACAAGTAACGCATCACTGAACTGATGGAGGGTGAACCGGCGAATTGTCTCCCGAGTATTTGCGGCGTAGTCCACGTCGTATACATCACGAATGAAGTCCATGATCGCGCGCGTTCCATACATCTCGTTCGTAGCATCATTCCAAGATGAGTCCGGCCGGATATCCGCCAGAGCAAGTAAGATGAGAGCCGCCCGTTCGTTGCTACGCTCCCGGTCAAATCCGAGAGTGCGCAGGATCTCCTGGGCCTCTTCAATTTTGCTCATGCTTCCTCCGTCACTATTCGGTCAATCTCATCCTGACCGAGTAGCTCAGGTTCACGGTCACACCCCCATTTCCTCAGCGTGTCCTCGTCAGGGATTGGCAGCGCCCGGAGATCACCGGCGTTCACTTGAGTGTGCCCGGAGAAGGTTCGGAACAACCGGTCCAATGGCCCGCTGTTCAACCAGATAGACAACCCGATAGCGACCGCCGCATCAGGGATAGGACCGATCACATTGGTCTTGTTCTCGAAAGCGACAGGTCCTTCGCCATCCCAAACAGCCGCTACTACGCGTCGAGGTTCCTCCTTTGCCGAGAACCGCTTCACAACGACGTATCGGCCCGGCGCATGGACCTGTTTTCGGGAGAAGTCATCACGGGCATCGAAGTGCTGCGGTTTCTGACGCTTCATGCCCCGCGGCCAGGTAATAACTCCGCTGTTGAAGTTGCCCGGGTAAATAAGAGGAACCGTCTCATCTCCAGAGTTTTCCAGGCAGTAAGACCGCGCACGGAAATCCACCACGCGCCCCGTTGCTACCGACAGGCCCAACTCCGCCAGAGTCTTGTCCGCCGGGATGTCCTCGCCATGTTCATCCGGGATCCGAATGAACTTGTGCACGTCAGTTGGCAGGACCACCTTTTCATAATCGACCGTGTAATGGTGCGGGACAGGGTCGTTGGTCAGTGACACCCCGATGTCTACAGGCCCTGGCTTTCCGCCTGCTTCCAGGGTCACGATCACCGATTCTTGAAGCACTCCGGAATCCCGGAACACGGTGTTGCGTGACTCGAAAGTATGAATGCGCCGCAGCGCTGAGCGGTTCAGCAAGAAGCGGCGGAACGACTCAAAATAGGTGCCATTCATGAAGGAGCGCGGGACGATAGCCACTAGCTGTCCACCGGGCCGAAGCTGACTCAACCCCAGAGCCATGAACGCCGCATAGAGGTTCGGCGCCTCGACACCAAGCTGACGCAGGGCTAGTCGTTCGGGCGCACCGGCAGCCAACTTGCTGTAGGGCGGATTCATGATCACGAGATCGAATGGGTCGTCCAGTGCTTCATGGCCTCCGAGCAAGCCCGACTCGTCGAGGAGATAATCAGCCTCGATGATTGAAGCACTCACGTTCGCCAAGGAGTCGACCTCATGCAGCGTCTCACCTAGTGCTGGGATCAACCGAGAGTCCCGCTCCACTGCGACCAGCTCTACAGAGGTGCCAGGCCGTGCTTCACGAATCAGGCTCACCAATGCTGCGCCTAGGATCCCAGTGCCGGCACCGGGATCAAGAATCCGGAGGCGTTTAGGGTCGGGCAGATCCAGCATCGAAGCCAGCAGAATGGCAGCTACTCTCGGCGTGAAAACCTGACCGGCTTCAGCAGTGATGCTTCCGGCAGTGGAGATGCGACGTTGTTCTGCAAAGCTCAGATCAAGGGACACCCTATGAGTCTACGAAGTCGCTCAGACGGGGCTGCCGCACGATCAGGTGACAGTTGGGGTGTCAGGCCACGAGGCTCACGGCCGGGTTCATGATGGTCTCGTATTCGATGGGGGTCAATCGGCCCAGGCGGGCCTGTCGGCGGCGTCGATGATAGGTGCGCTCGATCCAGGTGGTGATCCCGATGCGCAGCTCCGTGGAGTCTTCACGGGTCTTCCCGGGACGGTTGCCGTCGTCGATGTCTGCTTGGCGGATCCATTTGCGCAGCGTCATCTCGTGGACGCCGAAGTCCTTGGCGATCTGAGCGAGGGGGACGCCCGCTTCACGGGCGCGCGTGACACGCACGACGTCGTCACGGAACTCTTGAGGGTAGGGCTTGGGCACGGTGATCATCCTTCCAGGCCAACCGCGCGGGTCAGCCAGGTCCGGTGTCACCTATCCGTACAGCAGTCCC
>NZ_LZMM01000068.1:0-1974 GCF_001665945.1 Kocuria sp. ICS0012
ATGATCATCCTTCCAAGCCGACCCGCGTCAGCCAGCCAGGTTCGGTGTCACCTACCCGTACAGCAGTCCCAACCGCTCAACGACTTCAAAGACGACCCACTAGGCAGACCCTTTCATCTATTCTAAAATCTTGTAGAAGGCTCAGGAAGGGGTACCAGTGGACAGCGGAGAATCAATTCGATCTGTACTATTTCTCGATTATGATAATATAGTGAGCGACTTACGTAAATTGGACGGAAAGGCAGCCGACTTGTTCGCCGCCCAGCCGGAACTGTGGGTGAATTGGCTCGAAGGGGGCATGGGTGGCCTGACTCAATCGAGACGATTCTTAGTAAAAAACCTGTACCTTAACCCTGCAGTTTACGGAAGTGCGCGCGCCGTATTCACGCGCAGCGGATTCAAGGCAATAGACTGCCCCTCGCTTACTTCGCAAGGCAAAAGCAGCGCGGACATTCACATGGTACTCGACATCATTGACGCTTTACGGCATGAGTGTGAGTATGAAGAGTTCATTATTATGTCAGCAGACGCGGACTTCACACCAGTACTTCATAGGTTGCGCGCGCACGATAGGCGTTCTGTAGTCGTAACAGCTGGGCCTGCAGCAGCGGCGTACCGTGCAGTTGCTGATCAAATAGTATCGCCTACCGACCTTTCATCTTCAGTCCTCTCTCTAGCCTCGGGTGTCCCTTCATCTGCGGACCTCGACTCTGTGGAGGCGCTGTCGCTCACACTTGACCAACAACAACCATCCACTGCGCTCGACGTTGATCAAATTCATCAGGACAGCAGCCCGACAGCAGCAGAGGTTTCAGACTCAACATCATTAGAAGATGTGACGCGGGCCGTGCGCGCTTTAATCGCTGCCTCCGAGTACCCCCTCCCGAGTGCGGCGGTTGCACAAGCAGCTCGCCAAGTGGAACCACGAGTCAAGGAACTCAACTGGTTCGGATCCGGCAGTTTTCGCTTATTCTTCCTACAACACTTCCCGGAACTCGAATTCTCCTCAGTACCGCCGCCAGGAATTATTCGCGATCCACGTCGACATCCTAAGGGTGATACACCCAGAAATCGGGAGGATCTGGCGTCAGCCGTAGAACGAGTTTCCATTGTTACCGGAATTCCGCGCCTCGACAGGGAAACCTATCTCTCAGTTTTCAAGTCGCTCGTCGATGCAGTTACCGATGAGGAACTGAGTGATCAAACGGCTCAAGTTGTCTGCAAGGTAGTTCGCGAGGAAGGAAAGCGCGTTACAGCCGACCAGATACAACAGATTATCTCTGCGCTTGTAGCTGATCACGTCCAACTCCACTTTGGTGTTAGCGTCGACGGCTTGCGAACGGTTTGGTTTGAATACGTAATTGATCTTTGCAAAAATGCGGGATTGCCTTTGTCAGACCACGAACTCGAAGAAGTCTCGATGTGGCTAAAAAACTAATCGTCCTGATTAGCGCCCTGTCTTTGAGTTGGTTGAACAGGGCGCTGGAATGGTCGCGTCTCAGCAGGTCAGTGGGCATGTGATGGCTCATTCTGGATCACGGGCATGATGTCGTAGGGCTTTGGCGGTGTTGTCCCAGCCGGCCTGGTGGAGCAGGTTTATGACAGTGTTGCACAGGGGCACCATGATTCTGGGTGCATGTTCGGTGCGTACCTGGAAGTCGTTCTCGCCGAACGTCACATCGGGCGCGTAGTGCAAACTTGTTTTCGATCTCCTATGACCTTGAACCCATGTGGCAAGAGCGCTCGGGGGCGCGCTGGTTGGATCGGCGAAGGTGATCAGGTAGATCCACCTCGACGGTCTTTTCCCGGCCATGGTCACCGTACGGCGGACTTGGGCGAGTTGGGCCGCGCCGGGTAAGTCGATCCAGTCCGGGACTGCCGCTACCTTGATGGTGCGGGCGGTTGGGACTGCTGTACGGGTAGGTGACACCGAACCTGGCTGGCTGACGCGGGTCGGCTTGGAAGGATGATCAC
>NZ_LZMM01000069.1:0-60952 GCF_001665945.1 Kocuria sp. ICS0012
CCGGCGCGGGGCCCCCCCCTTGCCCCCCCCCCCCCCTCGGGGCGGGGGGGGGGGCCCCCCCCACCCCCCCCCCCCCCCCCCCCCCCGGCCCCCCCCGGGGGCGGGGGGGGGGCCCCTTCGGGTAAGCACCTCTATGTCCGGAACACCGGGGTGTCACCCGCCGCTGTGGGCGGGATCGCCGGTCCACGGGTACCCACCGCCGTTACGGGCGGGAGGTGGAACCCCGATCCTCACCCGTCCTTGGCAGAGGGAGCCGGGGGCTGATACGGCGGGGCATCGGCCACCAGCTTCTGCAGCGTGGCCAGCTCGGCTGTGGCCGCCGCGGTGAGTTTCTTGTCCGCCGGTTTCGCCGAGGCCGCCGCCACCGCGTGCTGGGTCTTGTTCAGCTGCGCGGCGAACGACGGATCCGCGGCGGCCAGCTTGGAACCCGTGAGCCGCTGGGACAGCAAGGTCAACTGGGTGTTCAGTTGCGTGGCGGGTCCGAACTGCTGAGCCGGGGTCAGCACCAACTGCGTGGCCAGCAGGTGCTGCGTGCGCTGCTGCACCTGCTCCAGCGTGGTCAGCTGATCCACGCGCGCGGTGTAGGGATCCACACCGGGCACGTTCGGCTGAGGGTTGGGATCCCTGCCCGGCTCGGTGTGCCCCGGTGACTTGGGGCGCCCGGACGTCGACGGATTCGGGGTGGGCAGGGTATTCCCCGGATCACTCGGGGTGCCCGTGGGGCCACCGGACTTCGACGGGGTCGGCGTAGGACTCGGAGTCGGGGAGCCGCTCGGGTCGAGCTTCTGCTGGCCCGGATCGCTCGGCTTACCCGCGGAACCACCGGACTTCGACGGGGTCGGCGTAGCACTCCGAGTCGGGGAGCCGCTCGGGTCGAGCTTCTGCTTGCCCGGATCGCTCGGCTCACCCGTGGAACCACCGGACTGCGACGGGGTCGGCGTGGAAGTCTTGTCCCCCGGCTTCTCGGCGCCGGAGTCGTGTCTTCCCGGGGTCTGCTCGGACCTGCCTGGCGTGGATGCTCCGGACGGGGTCGTGTTCGGGCGCGGCGTCGTCGTCGACCCTGACTCGTGAGCGGGCCCCTTCTTGGCAGGTGCCTTCGTGGCCGGCGCAGCCTGAGGCGCGGACTTCTTGGCGTCGTTCCCGGCCTTCTCGCCGGACGTCTGCTTCGCGGCGGCCGGTTTTCCGGAGTTCGACGACGCCGCTGCCGGCTGCGGGGTCTTCCGGCCGAGTGCCATCACGCGTTCGTGATCTGCGTCGGGAACGTCGGCCGGTGCGGGACCGGAATCGGTACCGGGTTCCGCGTGCGGATCCACGGGAGGCTGCATCGCGGCCTGGTCCTCCGCGGAATACGGCGCGCGCGACGCGGGGATGACACCCTTGCCGGTCTCCCAGTCGAAGGACTCCGGATCCGCGACCTTGCCGTGAACCCAGATCTCGAAGTGCAGGTGGGGGCCGGTGACACGCAGACCCGTCTGCCCCACGGTGCCCAGTTGTTCGGAGGCGCGTAGGGTGTCCCCCACGCGCACCATGACGTCCTTGAGGTGGTTGTACGTGGTCTTGATGCCGTCCGTGTGCGTGACCTCCACCCGGTTGCCACCCCACACGTCCCAGAAGACCGCTGTGACGGTGCCGTCCAGGGCGGCTACCACGGGTGTGCCCTCCGGCACGGAGATGTCCGTGCCGTTGTGGAAGTCCTTCTGCTTGGTGTCCGGGGCGATCCGCCATCCGAAGCGGCCACCGTCCAGCACGACCACCGGCTGGGCCGGGGCGATGATGGTGTTGACGGGCAGCTCACCCTCGAAGGTCGCCGGAGCGCGCGTGCTCGGTGCCACGGGGGACGTGTCCCCCGCGCCGCTCCCGGAGCCGCTCGAGCCTGAACCGCTTCCGGATCCGGCAGCGCCCGCGCCTCCGGCTCCGGAGGCTCGGGGACCGGAACCCCCGGGAGCGATCTCCACCGCATTGCGGACGAACGTGCCCGGGGCGGTCACCGGAACGTCGTGGGACGCGGCGATCGCCGCCTGGTCCGGCACCACGGCGAACAGGGACGCCTGAGCCGGCTGCGCGGCGTCATCGGCGGGAGCGGGAACGCCCGGGCGCTGGGGGCCTTGCGCGTCGTGGGCCATGGCGGGCTGCCAAGGGGCGGTTTCTGTGCCGTTGCTGAGCGCGACGCTCACGGCCACGAGCATGGAGAAGGACGTGAAGGCGGTCAGCGCCATGGACGGCTTCCTGGCCGCCGCGGCGCGTGAGCGTGAACGAGTCATGAGGCGATCGTGTCTCCCGGGATGGACTTCGGCACCGTTAGCCCGCGGCCCGATAGTCAGTACAGCCAGTGTAGGTGAACCGGTGGTGTCCATGTAGTTGCATGAAGACTAAGATCCCCGCGTGTTCAGTACTTCCCGGACCAGCCGTGCTCGACCAGCCCGCGGACGTAGGCGGCCTGCCCCACGTGCTGGGCGGCGTCGTCGATCGCGGACACGATCCGCACACCCCGTGTGACGGGCGGATCCCAAGAATCGTCGATGACCTCGTCCAACTCGGCCTCCGAGAGTGAACGGACGTACTCGGCCGTGGTGTCCGTGACGGCTTCGAGGTAGCCCAGCAGCAACTCGGGGTCGTCCACGCGCACGCTCGCCACGGCCTGCGGATCGTCCCCGAAGCCGAAGTCCTCACATGGGCGGTCCAGCCCGAACCTCTCGCACCACCCGCCGGAACGCCACACCTGCTCCGCTCCGCGCAGCTCCGCGACCTGGGCGTCCTGCTGCCGCGCCGCATGCCACACGAGCCAGGACATGGAGTTCAGTTCACCGCGCGGCATCTCGTTGAGGATGTCCGCGGAGGCCCCCTCCACGGCGGCCCGCGCCGCCTCCAGGGGCCGCTGCGCGGCGTCCGTGATCAGTTCCAGTGCGCTCATGCCCGCGCCTCACTTCCTCGTGCCGACGATCCACGTCGCCCGCCCGGTCCGGTGACTTCCGATCCGACGACGCCGCTCCCTGTCACTCTACGGGTGCCCCGTCGGATCCGGGAGGGGTTCGCCGAGCAACAGGACGGTCCAGACAAGGGTCAGAAGCGGTTGCATCAGCTGCAGTTGACTCGCCCTGGCGATGCCCATCAGCGCCATGCCGCGATACCAGACCACGAATCCCAGGAACTGGGAGGCCGCCGCGATGTACAGCAGCCCCGCGACACCGCGCGCGGAGAGGTGGACGGGTTCCATGGGCACAGCAACGATCGTCACGACCAGGTTCGCGGGAGCGGCCAGAAGCACACCCCATGCGATCAGGTGCCAGCCGGGGATGCGGGAGGACAATCTCCCGCCCTCCGCGTAGCCCGCGGCGCACACCACGAGGGCGGCCACGAGATAGAGATCCCCGATGCCGGGTGCCCCATTGCTCTGCAACAGGGCGAATCCCACGACCCCCGCCCCTCACGTGGCGGCCACACACCAGAGCGCCCACGAGGGCCGGTTCCCGGTGCGCAGCGTGGAGATGACGGCGGTAGCCATGGGTAGGGCACCGATGACCACCGCGGAGTGCGAAGCGGACGTGGTCTGCAGCGCCAGAGTGGTCAGCAAGGGGAAGCGCAGGGCGCAGCCGAGTGCCACCACGGTGATCCCCACCCATTCGTGACGGGCGGGCACGGGCGGGCGGGCCCGCAGGAGGGCGGTCCCGGCCAGTGCCGCTGCGATGGCGCCTCGTAGTCTGGTGGCCGTCCAGGGTCCGAACCCGCCCAGGGCGAAGACCGTGCCCGGGAAGCTCAGGGAGAAGGCGACGACACCCAGGGACGCGAGGAGGGGGCCATTGCCCCATACGCCGTCGGCCCGTCCCGGGCCCCGAACCGATACTGCGGTGGGAACAGTAGCGCTATGACAAGCTTTCATGATCGAAGTAGCAGTTCCGAGGACATCGCCCGGGAACTGACGCGGGACATCACATCACGTGCCACGGGAACGCGGCTACCGTCCCACCGGGCTCTCGTGACCCGCTTCGGCGCGAGCGCCTCCCCCGTGTCCCGGGCACGCGCGCTACTCGCCCAGCGTGGCCTGGTGGTGTCCCGACCCGGGGCGGGGCGGGGACGCGAGGACGTGTTGGTCGGGATCGGCGGACAGGCCGCCCTGTCCACCGCGATGCGGGCGGTGGCCCCACCGGGTGACCCCGTGCCCCTGGAAGCGCCCACGCATCCGGGGACCCTCGCCGCTGCTCGCGCCGCGGGTTGCGCACGGTGTCGCTCCCCGTGGACGCGCACGGGATGCGCCCGGACTACCTCGACGACGGCATCCCGCCCGTGAAGCCCTTGGTCCTACTCGAGACGGACGGCACGGTGATCCACATCCGGTCCGTGGCCCGGTTGCAGACGGCGCTCACGCAGCGCAGGCGGCTGGCGGTCCGCACGGTCGTCGAGACCCTAGGGGCAGACGTCCTCCCCGATCACCCCCGCGGGGGTTATCACCTGTGGCTGCGCCTTCCCCGGGGCACCGACGAGGGCGAGTTCCTCTCGGCAGCCCTCGCGCGCGGCACCGCGCTGGCCCCCGGCACCTACTTCCACGCCGACCAGCCCGACGTCCCGCGCGTTCGCCTCAGCTACGCAGCAGCGCCCACGACAGCGGACCTGGTCACGGGCATCCATCGACTCGAAGGACTCGTGCGAGGAGGACCGCTACAGCACCGCGGTCCGGTCAGTGGGTGCGGGGCATGCGACGGTCCGCGCGGAGCACGCGCACCAGGACCATGGCTACGACCAGCACCATGAAACCGCCCACGAGCGAGCTCCACTGCATGCCGGAGGAGAAGGCGGCCGTGGCGGCGTCGACGATCGAAGCCTGCAACGGCGACTGAGCAGCCACGTCCAGGGCGCCACCCAGCGTCTCGTGCGCGGCCTGCGCGCTCGCGGGATCCAGGGCCGCGGGCAGGTCCAAGTGGGCCTGGTAGAACGCGGTGGTCACACCACCCAGCACGGCGGTGCCGAGCACGGCGCCCACCTCGTACCCGGTTTCGGACACGGCCGACGCCGCTCCGGCCTTGCGTTCCGGCACGGACGAGACCACGAGGTCGGTGGACAGTGTGGTTGCGATACCCACACCCGCGCTCATCACGGTGAACCCACCCAGGACCGGCAGCGCCGAGGCCTGTTGATCGGTGAAGAACACCAGGAGGAAGCCCAGGGCAACGAGCAACAGACCCAGCACCACGGCGTTGCGCAATCCGATCGTGTAGGCCAGCTTCGCGGCGGTGAGCCCGGCGACGATCGCCAGCAGCAGCCCGGGGACCATGAACAGACCGGAGGTCATGGGGTCCATGCCACTGACCAGCTGCAGGTGCTGGGTGAGGAAGAACAGGAACCCGAACATCGCCACGTTGGACACCACGTTCACGGACAACCCGCCCGAGAACCGGGGGCTGCGGAAGAAGCGCAGGTCCAGCATGGGGTAGTCCTTAACCACCTGGCGGCGCGCGAACAACAACCCGGACAGCGCACCCACGGCGATGAACAGCACACCGTGCAGAGCGGAGCCACCCGTGGCCATCGTCTTGATGCCGTACACGATCGGGGCCATGGTCAGGATCGCGAGCACGATGGACGCGGGGTCCACCGGTCCCGGGTGGGGGTTACGGGACTCGGGCAGCAGCAACGGGGCCGCGATCAGGAACGCGATCAGCACCGGGACAGCCAGCAAGAATACCGAGCCCCACCAGAAGTGGTTGAGCAGGAAGCCCCCGGCGATGGGACCCAGGGCGGCGCCGGCGCTGAACCCGGCCGTCCAGATCGCGATGGCAAGGCTGCGCTGGCGATCGTCCTGGAACACGGTGCGCAACAGGGACAGCGTGGTGGGCAAGAGCATGGAACCGAACACGGCGATCCCCACGCGGGCGGCCAACAGCCATTCGGCGCTCGGGGCGAAGGCCGCGCCCAAGGAGACCAGGCCGAAGCCCGAGGAACCGATGATGAGCATCTTCCGCCGCCCGATCCGGTCCCCCAGGCTCCCCATGGGGATCAGCAGGGCGGCCAGGACCAGGGGGTAGATGTCCACGATCCACAGCAGCTGCGCTGCGGTGGGACGCAGCCCCGCGGAGATCGCGGGCAGGGCGAAGCTCAGGGCGGTGTTGTTCACGGAGACCAGGAGCACCGGGAACATGAGGGCGCCCAGGGCGGCCCAGCCACGGGCATCGGCCTTGCGGTGTTGATCGACCATCACGGACACGTGGAACCTCCTGGGAGAAGAGCTGCGGATTCGGGTGTGCGAGCCGTACACGGTTGTACCGAGCTCCTTCACAGGAGCCTCTCGCCAAGTCTTTACCGTCTAGACGGTACAGTTAACATGGTTAGGCTGGCAATGATTCCCACCCCGTGAGGTTCACTACACCCATGCCCCGCAAACCCGTGGCCCGCGAGAAACTACTCACCGCGTTCGAACACCTCGTGCTGTCGGAGGGCGAACGTGCCGCGACCCTGGACGCCGTCGCCGCCCGGGCGGGGGTGTCCAAGGGCGGGTTGCTCTACCACTTCCCCCACCGGCAAGCGCTCGTGGACGCCGCCCTGGCCCGGTGCGAGGAGATGGCCCGCGAGGACCTGACCCGCCTCACGCAATCCCCCCGGGGTGCCGCACGGGAGTTCCTGGCCACGTCCCTCTACGAGGACAGCCCCCTGGACCGCAGCCTCATGGTGGCCTTCCGCATGGTGCAGTCCGGCGAGCCCGGCGCCCGAGAGACCTGCGAGCGCGTGACCCGGGAGTGGTACCGCGTGGTCCTCGAGGACGTGGGGGACCCGATGATCGCCACAGCCGTGCAGTGCATGGGGGACGGGCTCTACCAACGGGCGTCCATGGGTCTGCTGCCGGAGGACCCGGAGGAGAAGCAGCAGATCCTGCAGCGCCTGCTGGACACCGCGGATCGGTTGGCGCGGGACTCGTGACGAAGCCCCGGCCGAGCACCTCGCGGTACTCAGCCGGGGCTTTGTGGCGGGGCCGTTCAGGGCGCCGCCGTGCCGGACCGATCGGGTCAGTCGACCCGCGCCAGCCCCTCCACCGGGTTGAGCTTCGTGGCCCGTCGCACCGGCAGCGCGGAGGCGATGACCGCCACCACCACCGCACCGGCCAGGATGAGCAGAAAACCACCCCACGGCACCACGGGCCGGACGGTCATCCCCTTCACGACCAGGGACATCACCCCCAGCATCCCGAAGAGCTAGCCCACCACCAGGCCCACCGCGGTCACCGCGAGCAGTGCCAGCACGACCGCGAGCAGGATGTCCAGGAGGTTCACGTAGCCGGCCTTCTCGAGTAAGGCTCCACCCAGCTCATCCGTGCCCACGTGCAGGATCTTCGCGACGGACTCCTCCAGCTTGGTGGCTTCCTGCACGTCGAGGCGCTGCGCGGCGTCGGAATGCCGTCGGCGGAGCGGGAGCCGCGCAGACCGTCGAGTGCCGCCGCGCCGGGCCCAGGGAGGCCACGAGGGTCAGGAGCACGCCGGTGACCAGTCCCGCGATCACGTCCCACAGGACCTGCGGTGTGCATCATGCGAGGGGATGAGCGGGCCACCGTGGGGCTCCCCTCAGGAGAACCACTCGGTGGGCGGGCCCGCGGTGAGCAGCACCGAGAACAGCGCCACCACGAACACCAGCAGGGCCAGGGCGGAGAGCACGGGCCACCGCAGGATGACCGCGAGCAGCCGCTCCGCGGGAGTGCGGGCGGGCTCACGCAGCCCGCTCGGGACCCCGCCAGGGGTGGCGGAGGTGGCGCGGGCGTCGTCGTCCCCCGCAACCCGTCCGTCCGACGTGGTGCCGGCCCCGGTGCGCGCGTGACCCGCGGGGGCCACGCGCCACTCGTCCGCGAGCAGGCCCTTGCGCTCCACGTGCCGCTCGAACGGCACCGTGGCGAACGGGACCACGGAGAGCACGAGGCCCAGCACGCCCGTGGCGGCCGGCCAGCGCCGGTCCGTCCAGACCACCACGGTGGAGACGCAGTAGCTCAGGAACACGAACCCGTGGATCCCCCCGGCCAGGCGCACGGGGAGGTCACCGGCACCAAATCCGTACTTGGCGATCATGCCCAGGATCAGCAGCGCCCACGTGACGGCCTCGGCGGTCGCGGCGATCCGGTACAGCTTCCGCGGGCTCATGCGGCGGGGTCCTGATCGGCTTTGGAGGTGGCGTCGCGGACCTCGCCCACAAGCTCCTCCAGCACGTCCTCGAGCGCCACGATGTACACGGACTCGTCCGTGGTGCGCGAGTCCCGGGCCACCTGGCCCAGCAGCGCGAAGTGCGCGCCGTTGGCCTGCATGGTGCGGGTGACCTTGCGCAGCTTGTCCTCCGGGGCCACGCGCGCGAAGCGGCGGATGATGGCCGCGGGGATCGGTTGCTCCCGAGCGGTCTCCGGCAACCCCAGCACGTCCTTCGTGTGGACGTAGCCCATGAGCCGCTCGTTCACGTCCCGCACGGGGAAGCGCGAGAAGCCCGTCTCCGCACACAACTGCTCGACCCCGGCCACGGTGATGTCGGACGGGACGGTGCGCATGCCCGCGAGGGGCAGGGCGACGTCGCCGGCCGTCTTGTTCTCGAAGTTCAGCGCGCCCGTGAGCAATCGGATCTCGTCGGTGTCGAGCAGGCCCTCACGGCCGGACTCGGCCACGAAACCGCGGACGTCATCGGACGTAAAGGCCGAGGCGACCTCGTCCTTGGGCTCCACCTTGAACAGCCAGCGCACCAGGTGGTTGGCCGTCTCGTTCATGACCCAGATGGTGGGGCGGAAGACCACCACGAAGCCGTGCAGCACGGGGCCGAGCACCTGGGCCACGCGGCTGGGGATCGCGATGGCGATGTTCTTGGGCACCATCTCGCCCAGGACCATGTGCAGGAAGGTCACGATCAGCAGCGCGATCGCCAGGGCGATCGGGTGCAGCAGAGCGGACGGCACGCCCGCGGCCTCGAGGGGCACCTCAATAAGGTGTGCGATCGCGGGTTCGCCCACGGCACCGATCAGCAGGGAGCACGCGGTGATCCCCAGCTGGGTGGCGGCCAGGGACACGGACACGTTCTCAATGCCCTTGAGGGCGTACTTCGCGGACTTGGATCCGTCCGAGGCGCGGGGTTCGAGCTGGTCGCGGCGGGCCGATACCATCGCGAACTCGCTGGCCACGAAGAAGGCGTTGCCCGCCAGAAGCAGGACCAGGACGATGATGGCGGTACTCGTGGTCATCGCTGCTGCTCCTCACGCGGGTCCTCCACGGACACGTCCTCGTCCCGGTGGAAACCGGCGGCGCCCACACGGTCGCCGTGCGAGACCCGGAATTCCTCCGCGGTCTCGGGGTCGCGGTTCTCACCGCCCAGCGGGTCCGGTCGCCCGGGTGGGCGCCAGGACGTGGACGACGTCGAACCGCCCCGTTCGTCCGGATTGCCGCCTTCGCGGTGCACCATGATGCGGTCCACGCGGTGCTGGTCCATGCGCACCACGGCCAGGTGGATCTGCGCTTTGGTGGGCAGGTCGTCGTCGTCGCGGTGGATGTGGTCGATCGCTTCCAGGGTGAGCTTGTCGCCCACGCTGGGCAGCCGGTCCAGTTCCTCGGCGATGAGACCGCCCAGGGTGTCGGACTCCTCGCCCTCGGGCATGTCCACGCGCAGCACGTCGCCCAGTTCGTCCGGGCGCAGCAGTCCGGAGACCACCAGGCCACCGTCGCGGGTGCGGCGGAAGCGCTGCACCCGGGTGTCCTGCTCGTCGTCGATCTCCCCCACGATCTCCTCGATGAGATCCTCCAGGGTCACGATGCCCGCGGTGCCGCCGTACTCGTCCACGACCACGGCCAGTTGCAGACCCTTGTTGCGCAGTTGACGCATGAGCGGGTCCAGGGTCATGGATTCGGAGACCACGTCCGCGGGGACGCACACGTCCGCGACGCGCACCACCGCGCGTTCCTCGAACGGAACCGCGAGCGCGTGGGTGTAGTGCACCACGCCCACGATGTCGTCCACCGATTCCCCTGTGACGGGGAACCGGGAGTGACCGGACTCGGACGCGGTGAGCAGCATGTGCTCCACGGTGTCGTCCGCGTCCAGGAAGGTGACCCGGGGGCGGGGACGCATCACGTCCGCGGCCGTGCGGTCACCGAACTCGATGGACCGGGCCACGAGTTCCGCGGTGCCCGCATCCAACGTGCCCTCACGCCCGGAGCGGCTCACCACGGACGCGAGTTCCTCCGCGGTGCGCGCGTTGGCCACTTCCTCCGTGGGCGTGAAACCGAGCATGCGCAGCACCGCGTTCGCGGAGCTGTTGAGCATGGTCACGAGCCAGCCGAAGACCACCATGAAGATCTTCTGCGGCAGCACAACCACGTGGGTGACCCGCAGGGGGTCCGCGATGGCCCAGTTCTTGGGGACGAGTTCACCGAACACCATCTGCGTGAAGGTCGCGACGATGAACGCGGCGGTGGTCGCGATACCCACCGCAGCGGCGTCGGGCACGCCGGTCCACCCGAGGCCCTCGGTGAACAGGGTGCCCAGACTGGGACCGGTGAGGAAGCCCGCCAGGAGGCTCGTGACGGTGATGCCCAATTGGGCACCGGAAAGGTTGGTGGAGGTCTTCTTGAGGCTCTGCTCGATGGTCTTGGCGCGCTTGTCGCCTTCGGCGTCCGCGCGCTGGACCGCTTGGCGGTCCACGGTGAGGAACGAGAACTCGACCGCCACGAACAGGGCGTTGGCGAGGACCAGCAGGAGAAAGACGAGGAGGAGCAGCCAGGCAGTCAGCACCAGCTCACCTCAATGCACACCGCATCGGCGCGGGAAGGGAACGGGGAACCGAACGAGCGGATGTCAGGGGAGCAGCGGCGCTGCCCGGGACTGTCCGACTCCTTGTCATCGGCCGAGGGGAGCGCACCGAAGTACGCTGCGGGCCGGTTGTGTTGAGATGTCACGGGAAAAGGATACCGAATCCGCTCCCGGGGAGGAGAGGGACACCGCCCGACCGGTGGAGCTCTGCCCCCGCGGTGTTCCGCGTTCACACCTGAGCGGCGGGCTCAGCCTCAGCGGGTGCGCCCCAGGATGTGCTCGGCGCAGCTGCGCAGGTCCTCGTTGCGGAACCGGTACCCGCTGGCCAGGAGCTTGCCGACGTCCACCCGGTGGCTCGCCGCCACGAGTTCCTCGGTGGCCTGCGCCCCCAGAACGGCCTTGGGACCGGCCAGGGGTGTGGGGACCACCGCGGGGCGGTGCAACACACCGGCCACGGTCTTGGCGAACTCTTTCTGCCGCACGGGTTCGGGGGCGGCCACGTTGAACGGGCCCTCGGCGTCGTCGCTCAGCGCAAGGTGGGCCACGGCGCCGGCCATGTCGTCCAGGCCGATCCAGCTCTGCCACTGCTTCCCGCCGCCCATGGGCCCGGACAGACCGGCCTCCATGAGGGGCAGTTGCGGTTTCAGCAGGCCACCCGTGGGTGAGAGCACCAGACCGGTGCGGACGTTGACCACGCGCATGCCGTACACGGCGGCCCCGTGCGCGGCACGTTCCCACTCCCGGCACACCTCCGCGAGGAAACCGTCCCCGGACGCGGAGTCCTCCGTGAGGATCTCGTCCCCCCGCCCGGTGCCGTAGTAACCGATCGCGGAGGCGACCACCAGCGCGCGCGGGCGCTTCTCGGCCGACACCTGGCCCAGCGCGCGCACGAGCAGGTTGGTGCTGTCCACGCGCGAGCGCATGATCTCGTGCTTCTTCGCGGGCGTGAAACGCGTCGCGATACTTTCGCCGCCCAGGTGAACGACGACGTCGACCCCCTCCAGATCGTGCGGGTTCAGCACCCCTTCGTCCGGGTCCCAGCCGATGACACCCTCACCGGTGGCGCCGCCGCGCTTGAGGCGGAGCACCGTGTGCCCGCCCGTTTCGAGTAGCGCGCACACCTGGGTGCCCACGAGCCCGGAGGAACCGGCCACCGCGATGGTGAGCCGGGGCCCGTCGTGCTGGTCGTGGAAGTCCAGGTCGGCACGCAGTTGGCGTTCCCGGTAGGCGAAGATCCGCTCGAGCTGCGGCGTCATCACGCGCTCACCCAGGTCGTTGAGCTTGCCCGCCCACTCCGGCAGTGGGCGCACCGTGACCTGGTCCCGGACCAGGGTCCCGCCGTTCTCCGTCTCCTCGAAGACGTGCCGGTGCTCCCACTCCCCCAACGGCCCGCTGACCATGCGATCCGTGAAGTACCGCGGCGGATCCCACTCACCGTGTTCGGCTGTCCAGGGCAGGTGCACCATGCCGAACGTCCCGGGCACGGAGATCCCCAGCTTGGCTTCCGAGCCCGGTTCGATCCCGTCCGACGGTGCTTGGCGCACCTGGTCGGGGCCCCCACCGAACGGCGGGGTCAGGCGGGGCAGGGCGCCGGGGCGCTCGTGCCACGCGAAGACCCGCTCCCGGGGTTGGGACAACCGTGTCTCATGGATGTACTGGTGTGTCATGGCAGCGCTGTCCGTTCGTCGAGGGGCCCGGGATGCGGGAGATCAGCCGTTCTGGGGAACCTGGTCCACGAGCTCGTCGTCCTCCGGTTCGTCCGCGGGGGTGACGCGACGGACCTGCCCGGAGGTCACCGTCCGTTCCCGCTGATAGGGCTCGAGCGTGACGGGGCCGCCGGTCTCGAGCGATTTGAGGACGGCCTCGTTCACGCGCACGTCCAGCATGCCCTCCTCGCCGTCCGGTTCCGGGGCCTCGCCCCGGCGCAGGCAGTCCACGAAGTACTGGGTCTGGCCACCGAACTGTTCCACGGGGTCGTGGGCGAAGCTCTCGGAGGAGCCCTCCTGGGTGAGCGTGTATTCGATGCCCACGCCCGGACCGAAACCGAAGCACGGCTGCGCGCTGATCTCGCCCTTGGTCCCGGCCACGGTGAACTGCTCGGCGGACTCGGAGGCGTAGCTGATGGTGAACTGCGCCACCCGTTCACCCGGGAAGGTGAGGGTCACGGCCACGGTGTCGTCGAAGTTGAACTCGCGGCCCGAGGTGCGGACTCCCTTGGCGTAGACCTCCACGGGTTCGTCGTGGAAGAGGTTGCGGACCATGTTCTGCGGGTAGGTGCCCATGTCGGGGATGGGCCCACCCCAGAAGCCCGAGTGACCGCGGTGGTTCTCCTCCGTGATGTCCTGGGAGAAGGTCGCGGTGAAGAACCGCGGGTCACCGATGACCTGCTGGTCACGGACCTTCTCGATCATCTCCACGGTCGCGGGTTCCTGGTGCAGGCGGTAGGCGACCATGAGGGTGGCCCCGCTCTGCTTCGCGGCATCGGTGATGGCCTGGCAGTCCTCCACGGAGGTGGCCATGGGCTTCTCGAGCAGGGTGTGGATCCCGGCCTTCAGCGCGGGTTCCGCGAACTCGCGGTGGCGGAAGACGGGAGTGGCCACGTACACGGCGTCGATGTCACCGGACTCCAGCAGCGCCGGGTACTCCTCGTAGGAGTAGGTGGCCACACCGAATTCCTGACCCAGCACCTCCGCCTTCTCCGGGCTCGAGGTCACCAGTGCCGCGAGCTCCGCGTCCTCGATCCGGGAGAGCCCGGGGATGAACGCCTGCTGGGAGATCTGTCCCACGCCCACCACGGCGAAGCGGACGGGGTGGTTGTTCTGAGTGGCATCAGCCATGATTCTGACCTCCGGACTGCTCGAGTATGACGGTCCACGCCCACAAGGCAGGGGCTTATGACGTGCTACTGCTCACTGTAGGCACGGACCGCGAGCCTTGTCAGCGCTCGTTCACCCACCGCGCACAGCTTCCCGGGTCTCAGAGTTCGCGCGCGTTGCGCAGCACCGGGATGGCCTTGCGCGTCCGCTCCACGAGCTCCGGGTCCAGGTCCACGACCGTGTAGTCCGGGGCGTCTCCCAGCCGCGCCACCACGGAACCGTCCGGCGCGGCCACCAGGCTGTGCCCCACACCGCGCGGCGCCTTGTCCGGGTTCTCCTCCCCCACCGACTCGGGGTTCGCCTGTCCCACGGCCACCACGTACGACGTCGTGTCCAGGGCTCGCGCGCGTGCCAGCAGTTCCCACTGCGCGACCTTGCCCGGCCCGTCCCCCCAGGACGCGCCGAGAACGGTGACCACGGCGCCGTCGTGCGCCAAACGCGTGAACAGACGCGGGAAGCGGATGTCGTAGCACGTGGCGACCCCCACCGTGAGGCCGCCCGCGGAGAAGGTGACCGGTTCGTCGCCGGGGTCCACGGTGTCCGACTCCAGGAAGCCGAAGGCGTCGTACAAGTGGATCTTGGCGTAGCCGCGCACGGTGCCGTCCGGGAGGGCGATCACCGCGGTGTTGCGCACGCGATCACCGTCGCCGGGGGTGAACATGCCGGCGACGATCGCGACCGAGTGCTCACGCGCGAGCTCGGAGACCGCCGTGGCCCATGGGCCATCGAGAGGTTCGGCCACGTCCCTGAGGCTGCGACCGAACGCAAACATCGTGGCCTCGGGCAGCACGAGGAGATCCGCGCGGTCCTCCCCCGCGCGGCGCGCGAGCTCGCGGACGCGCTCGAGGTTGTGTTGCGAGTCGTGGGTGCTAAGCAACTGGCCGAGTGCGATACGCATATCAGTCACGGTAGCCGGGCGGCGCAGGGGTCCGGAAGCGCTGCCGGGGCGCAGGGGCCGTCTCCGCGCGGATGTCGACGGCGCGTCTCACGCGGAACCACCCGGCCACCCGCGGGTGCGGGGCGGCCCCGGGAGCTATGCGTTCTTGGCGATCTTGACCGCGCTCATGATCATGGGGATCTGCAGCGGGAGGCGGCCGAGGGAGATCGCCTGCTTCGCGGCGGACGCGTGGCGCCAGTCCCACGCCATCTTGAAGTTGCCGGGCCACACGCCCACGAACAGGGCGGCCGCGGCCACCCCGCCGGCCTTGCGTGTGGCGGGGATGAGCAGCAGCGCGGCGGTCCCGAGTTCCGCGAATCCTGAGCCGATGGACCACTGCCGGGCGGTGCCGGGCAGCTGTTCGGGGATCAGGTGGTCGAACGGTTCCGGTTTCACGAGGTGCAGGGCCCCCATCCCCGTGAGTGCCAATCCGGTGAACAGCGCGGCGCGGTGGGCCCTGCGGCGGGCGGTCATCAGTTTTTTGGTCATGCTCCACGGTACCCGGGAGTGGACTCCCCGCAGCGGCGGTAGGACGGGCCCCACTCCTCACCGCAGTCGATGAGGTACTGCGAACCGTTCACGGTGAGCAGCGTGGAGATGCCCACCCGGTCGGAGCCGTCCCACCACGGCGGCCCACCGGAGGTCCCCAGCAGGGTCACGCGCGTGGCGTAACGGGAGGCGTCCTCCCGACTCAGTGGCCGCGGTGCGACGTTCATGCCCGGGCCCCCTGCTGAGAAGCGTCCCGCGTTCCCTGCTCGGAAGCGCCCCTGGAGTCCTGCTCGGAAGCGTCGCGAGCACTCACGGAGCTCCGGCCGCCCTGAAGCGCACCCTCCCCGCTGCCCAACACCGCGCGCAGCGTCTCGGTCAGCGTGGCCGCGGGATCCTCGGCCATCCCGTGCGAACGGTAGGCCACGTGGTTGTGGGGGCGCACGAGCACCATGCCGTCGTCCGCGACCTCGCGCAGTCCGGCCCAGTCACCGTAAAGGTCCTCGTACTCCTGCTCCGGCCCGATCACGTGGGCCGTGAGCGGGATGCCGAGCTCCTCGGCCACCCGTTTGGCGGCGTCCGCCCACTTGGCGCCGTTGATCCCGGTGAGCACCGTGAACCGGCCGTGCCCGCAGATGTCGTGCGTGGACACGGTGGGTTCCCGCGGGCCGGCGAGCCCGAGCCACGCGTGGGGCAGCCGCGAGCCGGGGCGCGTCGTCGGACGGTAGTACAGCTCGGCGTCCCGCTCGTCCACGGGCAGCTCGGTGCCGTCCGCGACCACGGCGGAGGACGATCCGGCGGCGCCGTGACGGCACGGCGCTCGCGGTGGAGGGGAAAGGGGTGGGCTCAGACGTCCTCGGGGGCGAGCACCACGTCGAAGCGGGTGCTGGCCCAGCTCTCGTCCAGGCGGCGACCGTCCGGGGTGGGCTCGTTCGCGTCATGGGTCTCGAACGTCTTGATCAGGGAGTCCTTGACGCCGAACACCGAGTCGCCGGCCTCGAGTTGCGGATCCCCCTCCACGAAGATGTGGGTCACGAGCGTGCGCCGCCCCGGGGCCGAGACCATGAAGTGCAGGTGCGCGGCGCGGTACGGCGAGCGCCCGGTGCTCTGCAGCATCTTGCCCACGGGCCCGTCGTGCGGGATGGGGTACGGGGTGGGTGTGAGGCCCCAGAAGCGGAACGTCCCATCGTTGTCGGATTCGAGCCATGCGCGGCCGTAGACCCGGCCGTCGGTGTGCTGGACGTCGTATAGACCCTCGTCGTCCGCCTCCCACACCTCGATGCGCGCACCCGCCACGGGGTTGCCGTCCGTGTCCTTGACGGTTCCCTCGACCCAGCACGGCTGGCCCGGGGCACCCCCGGCGATGTCTTCGCCCTGGTCGATACGCGGGGCGTCCTGGGCGAAGAACGGGCCGAACACGGTGGCTTCCGTGGCATCCTCGTAGGCCTGGTTGTTCACGGCGATGGTCTGCATGGAGATGCCCAGCACGTCCGAGAGCAGCACGAATTCCTGACGGATGTCCGTGGTGATGTTCCCCGCGTCCGTGAGGAACTTGATCGCGGCGTTCCACTCGTCCTCGGTCAGCCGGGTCTCGCGCACGACGGCGTGGGCGTGGGTCACGACGCTGCGCAGCACCTCCGCGAGGCGCGGGTCGGGGGACTCGTCGAAAGACGCCAGGACCTGTTCGGTGAGTTGCGCTTCGCGCTGGCACTGCTCCTCACTCTCGGTGCTGTCGGACGCGTCACCGGTCGCGGCCGTGACCACCGAGGGGTCCTCCCCCTGCAGGGCCGCGCGCAACAGCACGGTGAGGTTCTCGGTCGTGGGCGTGACCGGGTTGGACTCCGGGATGGCCTGGAGCGAGCGCTCCACGGCCTCGGTAACGTCCTCCTCGGTGAAGCCGACGTCGGACAGCGCCCGGGGTGCGTCCAGGTCCTTCCGCAGTGCGGCCAGTGCGTCGTTGGCGGCCCGGGCCTCCCCACCGGCCACGGTGCCCTCGTACCCGAGCGCGGCGGCGAGGCGGCCGGCGAGTTCCGGGACGGCCGGGGCGTTGAACGCCAGGACGTACGGCAGCACGGTCGCGTGGGTCTCGGCGTGGGGCAGGTTGAACGTCCCCCCGAGCACGTGCGCGATCTTGTGGTGGATCCCCGAGCCCGCGGACGCGAACGACAGCGCGGAGAGGTAGCAGCCGTAGAGCGCCTGCTCACGGGCGTGCATGTCCTCGGGGTCCTTGACGATCCCCCGCAGGGCGATCGCGAGTGCCCGCGCACCCTCGAGCACATGCGCTTGGTTGATGGGATCGGCCTTGGGCGCCCACAGCGAGTCCACGCAGTGCGCGAGTCCGTTGAGCCCGGACGCGACCGACAGGCCCACGGGCAGGGAACGCGAGAGTTCGGCGTCGTAGATCACAGCCTCGGGCAGCACCTTGGGGTCCAGGCCGGTGGACTTGGTGCGGTCCTCCGTCATACCCCACATGCTCGTGGCCTCGGAGCCCGCGTAGGTCGTGGGCACGGCCAGGAGGGGCAGCCCGGAGGTCAGTGCGATGGCCTTGCCCAGCCCCGTGGTGGAGCCGCCGCCCACGGTGACGAGCGCGTCCACGTCCGCCTCGCGTGCGGCGTCCCGCGCGCGCTCGGCAAGTTCCACGGGGACGTGCTGGACGACGTCGTTCCACGTCAGGGCGGGCTGCGCACGCTCGGCGACCTGCCGGACCAGCTCGGCTTCGTGCTCCCCCGCGATGATCATGGGGCGCGTGGCGCCGAGGCGGTCGAGTTCGGTCACGAGGTGTTCGGCGGCCTTGCCCGCGCCGAACAGGACACGTTGTCCCAGGGTCGTGTGCTCGAAGACCATCGGCCGGGGCGCTGAGTCGGAACGCTGGATGGACATGGGAAACCTGCCTTGACTGGACGATCCTGATGTCCTTGCAGTGTGGTGCACGCCATATCCATAGATCCAATACAATTTTTTCTAGGCAGACATAAGGACACATTATGGATACGCGCCAGCTCACGTACTTCCTCGCGGTCGTGGATCACCAGGGCTTCACTGCCGCGTCCGCGGCCCTGCGGATCACGCAACCGGCTCTGAGCAACACCGTGAAGCAACTCGAGAAGGAATGCGGCGTGCCGCTGCTGCACCGCGGCGCACGCGGCACCCGGCCCACCGAGGCCGGCAAACAACTCGCCACGGACGCCCGGCGCATCCTGCACGACCTCGCGTCCACCACAGCGCGCATGCGGTCGATCGCCCAGGGTCGGCGGGGTCAGGTCACGCTGTCCGTGGCACCCGCGTTCGAGTGGTGGCACCTGCCGCACGCGCTGAACATCCTGGAGAGCGCGGCCCCGGACATCGACATCGACCTGCGGGACCCCTCCCCGGACATCACACTGCGCACGTTGCACGAGGGCGTGATCGATCTGGGGGTCGTCCTGACCTCGGACGTCTCCGCCCTGCGGCGGATCCACGGCGCGGACCTCTCCCTGGAACCCCTGCTGACCATGCCGCTCGTGGTGCTGTTGCCGCGCAGCATGGACACCCTGCCGCCTTATGTCTCCTTGGCGGACCTGGCGTCCGAGACGTGGCTCGTGCCCGCCCGCTACCCGGGACTGTCCGGGCTGCCGGAGTTACTGGCCAACGTGTGGCGCGAACGCCCCACGACCCGCCCGGCGGCCGTCACGGAGGTGTCCACGCTGCAAACATGTGTCCCGCTCGTGGCGGCCGGGCGCGGGGTGGCGCTCGTGCCCGAGCAGGTGCGGGAGATCATGGGCGCCAAATGCGTGATCCGGAAGGTGCGGGAGAGCGTGGCGCAACAAACCGCCGTCGTCGGCTGGCGCACGCAGCAACCGCTGTCCCCCGCCGCCCTGCGCGTCAAGGACGTCCTGTTGGACCCCGCCACGTGGGCGCGACCCGGGGACGCCGTGGGTCCGGATCCCGCGCTCGAGCAGGAACAGAGCTGGTGACCACCTCCTGCCATAACCGGCGCTTATCGGTCATCCCGCGTTCCTCGTGAAGGGACGCACGTACCGGGCCTAGGCTGGGAGACAGCACGCGGCGTCGTCGTCGGAGGACGTCGTCGCAGGAAGTGGGGGAGACGGTCATGGACCCGTTCGTATCACCCGATTGGCTCGCCGAGCACCGCGAGGACGTGGTGCTCGCGGACGCCCGCATGTACCTGGACGGACGCAGCGCGGGGGCCGCCTACCTGCAGGGACACCTGCCCGGCGCGGTATTCGTGGACGTGGCCACCGCGCTCGCGGCCCCGGCCTCCCCGGAGAGGGGTCGGCACCCGCTGCCCACCCCCGAGGATTTCGCCGCGGCGATGTCCCGGGCGGGTATCGGCGACGACACTACGGTGGTCGCGTACGACGACGTCGGCAACGTCATGGCCGCGCGCCTCATCTGGATGCTGCGCACCACGGGCCACCGCGCCGCGCTGCTCGACGGCGGCCTGTCTGCCGCAGGCTCCGGCGAGCTGGAACGACGCCGCACGGTCCTCCCCGAGGCACGTTTCACCCCGGTGCCGTGGCCGCCCGACGCGCTCGCGAGCATCGACGAGGCGGTCCACGGCCCGCTGGTCGTGGACGCGCGCGACCGCACACGGTTCGCGGGGAACACCCCCGATCCCGTGGATCCGCGCTCCGGCCACATCCCGGGCGCCGTGAACGTCCCGTGCCGTGAGCACCTGACCGAGCGACAGACCCTGCAACCGGTGGAGCAGTTGCGGGAGCGATTCGAGCGCGCGGGGGTCACGGACGCGCACCACATGATCTCCTATTGCGGCTCCGGTGTGACGGCGTGCCACAACCTCCTCGTGGCCGAGCACGCGGGACTCGGCACGGGACGGCTGTTCCCCGGGAGCTGGTCCCAGTACTCCCACACGGACCGCCCCGTGGAGACGTCCCCTCAGGGCTGAACCATCCATCACGGTACTTACGGTTTCCCCACCTCGGTGCCAAGATGGGAAGCACCACAGTGGTTAGCGCCACGGACAGTACAGGAGGCACGTCATGACTCAGCAACCCGAGAACCCGGATCCCATCGCGTCCGCCGGTCAGATCGACGATCCCGACCAGCCCACCACCGTGCAGGGCCACGACGACTCCCGCGCCGGCCGCGACACCCAACCGGATGAGAGCTCCGCGGAAGGGGACCCCGACCAACCCGGCGCGGCCCGTCGCACCACCGTCGTCCCGGCGGGCGCCACCGATCCGGGCACCGTCGACGGCGCGGCGAACGCGACCGATCGCGGCGTCGTCGAGGAGCGCACCGTCCGTGACGACCGCGACGTCGTGCGTGATGACCACGCCGCGGACCACGGCAAGCCGCCCAAGGCGTTGAAGGAGACCGGCTTCCCCAACGTGGGCGAGGGCACCGTGGACGAGCAGAGCGCCCGCGATGTCGATTCGGAGGCGCTGGCCGGAACGCGGAAGTTCCAGCCCAGGCCCGGGGATCCCAACCCGAACATCTCCGCGAACCCCGCCGACCGCCCGGACGTGGACGGCGAGGTCGACGACGAGGGCAACGCCCAGTACCAGCGCTCCGAGGAGATGCCGGACATCGAACCCGTGCGGCACTCGCACATGGTCGAGGACCGTGTCCAGGAGCAGGAACGCGACTACGACCTTGAGACCACCGAGGACGGCGAGCGCTACCTCACACCCAAGGACCTGCCGAACAACTGACGGCGGTCCCCCAAGCGCGCCCGGTCGGACACCCGTTCGACCGGGCGCTCGTGTTTGCGTGGCCTTGATAGTCTCGGGCTTTCCGGGCACCGCAGGTGCCGCGTCCCCGACCACGAAAGAACCGGGCCATGACCGACCCTTCGTTCACCGTGCATGCCGCGGCCGGCAGCTCGCCCGCCCTCGGCCCGGGGCGGGACCCCGCGCCCGGCGGCCGACCGCCCTCGGGAACGTCCGGGCGCGACGGCGCACTGCTGCGGTTCCTGAACGGCGTCGAGTGGGTGGGCAACAAGTTGCCGCACCCGTTCTGGCTCTTCGTGATTCTCGCCGGTCTCGTGGCGGTGCTGTCCGCCGTACTCGCGACGGCCGGTGTCACCGCGCAGAACCCCGCGACCGGGGACGTGGAGACCGTTCACAACCTGCTGACGTCCGAGGGGCTGCAGGCCATGGTGGGCGACGCCGTGGAGAACTTCGCCTCCTTCCCGCCCCTGGGCGTGGTGATCACGGTTTTGCTGGGCGTGGCCGTCGCCGAACGCAGCGGGCTCATCAACACCGCGGTGAAACTCGTGGTCTCCCGCGTCTCGGCGGGATGGCTCACGTTCGTGCTCGCGCTCACGGGTGTCACCGGTTCCGTGGCCTCGGACGCGATCGTGGTGGTGCTGATCCCCCTGGGCGCGGCGGCGTTCAAGGCGGCCGGCCGCTCCGCCGTGCTGGGCGCGGTGATCGCGTTCGTCTCGTCCTCGGCCGGCTTCAACGCCTCGCTGGTGGTCAACCTGACCGATCCGCTGGTGGGCGGGATCACCCAGTCCGCGGCGCAGCTCGTGGATCCCGAGTACACGGTCTCCCCCATCGCCAACTACTTCTTCTCCGCGGCCTCCGCCGTGGTGCTGGCGCTCGTGATCACCCTGGTCTCGGAGACCGTCCTGACCCGGATGACCAAGAAGTACCACGCGGCGGAACGCTCCGAGGCGGAGGCCGCACGGGCGGCCGAGGCCGGCGACGGCGAGCACGCCGAGACCTTCACGGCCCAGACCCTGACGGTCACGTCCCGGCGGGAGACCACCGCCCTGTGGGCCGCCGTGGGAACGCTCGTCGCGGGCCTGGGCATCTACTTCACCCTGTTGTTCATCCCCGGCACACCGTTCCCCGGGGAGGACGGCACCCCCCTGACCTCGGTGCTGATCAGCAGTGTCGCGGTGCCCATCGGGCTGCTGTTCTTTGTGTGCGGTATCGCTTACGGGATCGTGGCCGGGACCATCGACAAGGCCTCGGACGTGCCGCCCATGATGGCCTCCGCGATCACCCAGGTGGCACCCCTAATCGTGCTGTTCTTCGCGGCCGCCCAGTTCATCGCGTGGTTCGACTGGTCCAACATGGGCACCGTACTGGCCATCAAGACCGCCGGGGTGCTCGGCTCCGCCGGGGTCCCGCCCGTGGTGCTCTTCGCGGGCATGGTGGTGCTGATCTCCGTGATCAACCTGTTCATCACGTCCGGCTCCGCGCAGTGGACCCTCACCGCGCCCGTGCTGGTGCCCATGTTCATGTACTTGTCCATTCCCCCGGAGACCACGCAGATGCTGTTCCGCATCGGGGATTCCCCGTCCAACGTGCTCTCGCCGCTGAACCCGTTCTTCGCCATGACCCTGGGCTTCATCCAGCGCTGGTACCCCAAGGCCGGGATCGGCACTCTCATGTCCATGGTGCTACCCCTATCCCTGGCCATGATCGTGGTGTGGTTCCTGTTCTTCCTGGCCTGGTGGGGCCTGGGCATCCCGCTCGGACCCGGCTCCCCCACACGCTGACGCCGCAATGTTCACGGACACTTCGCTCGTTGTCCCCCAAAAGGGACAGTGTTGTCCCCTTAAGAGTTCGACATCGCCGTGAACCGCGTTCTCCCAGGTCATCGTGGGATTACGCGGGGACGGAACTGCGTTCTATGAAAATGAAAAATCACGGGTTGATTACAACGCGGATGTGGCATTGCAGCGACCCGAACAAGTTGTCAGCCTGTTTGCTATGGCGAAGACGACATCACCTCGAACATGGATGACCACCCTTGCCCTGGTCGGGGCGTTCGCAGTGACCGGATGCGGGTCCAGCAACGATTCCGGCCCGGGCAACGACGCCGCCGGGGCCACCCAGGGGAGCACGCCGCAGGGTGGGGAGCAGACGAGCACCGACGCGAGCGGCACACAGCCCCAGACCGGTGACTCGCCGTCCGGTGAGGCGCAGTTCGGGACGAGTGCCACTCCGGATGCCGACCACAGCGCGGACGTCTACGAGCTCACGGAGACCTACACGGATCCGGCGAAACTGTTCACGGTGAAGTACCCCAAGTCCTGGAAGGTCCAGAAGGACAACGGGTACCTGAAGTTGACCAGCCCGGACGGGAAGGTCCAGGGCAAGGTGGCATCCACCAAGGTCCGACCCCCCAAGGGCGATTGGTTCACCCGCCCCACCCACCCCCTGATCGGGGAGGAAACCGGGTTGAGCAAGCAGGTGGGCACCCAGGTGTTCACGTACTCCACCTACGTCCCGGCCCCGCCGCACAGCGAGCGCAGCGATTCGGTCCTGTGGGGGCTCACGGAGTCCGACAGCCAGGGCATCGTGTCCCTCCCGGGCGGGGACAAGCGGGACGAACTGTGGGCGGAGTTCTACTACGCCCCCGTGAACAAGGGGAACCGACCGCTGTCCCAGAGCCAAGGGGTCAAGCTGGTCAATCAGATCAACGAGACGGACGAGGCCGGCACGGTGGACGCGATCCTCAAGTCCATCCGGGCCGTCGACTAGAGACGACCCGCCGGCCGTTCGTCGGGGCGGGGCAAAGAGCGCGGGGAGAGTGGCCGGTGCGGTCATTCCGGTGGGTTGCCGGGATGACCGCACTGGTGTTTTTCGGCGGGTGATCTGAGTGGGCGCGCCGACCCGATCACTCGAGAACACCCCTGCGACATGGGCAAACACTTAGGTGTCCTACATCACAGGTGCATCACACTCTGTTGTTCACTATTGCAAACAACATGGCTCGGATCCACGCTGGTGCCATGACACACAACACAGCCCGCAGCTGGGCCGTCACCCTCGGTATCACGTCCGCCCTCGCTCTGACGGGGTGCACCGCGTCGAACGGCGCGGCCACCCCCACGAGCTCCGACACCACCACGCACAGCACCGCACCGCCGCAATCGGGCGGGACGGCGACGTCGCCGGCCGCGTCCGCCGCGCCGTCGGCGACACAGCCCGGGGACTCCGGAACGACCGCACCATCCACGCCCTCGGCGTCGGATGCGAGTTCCGAACCGGTCGGGGCGCCCGGCGCCACCACTGAACCGACCGAGCCCGCACCGGGCGACCAGACAGGTGACACGATCGCCCTGTCCGAGACCTACACCGCGCCGGACGGGGCCTTCAGCATGAAGTACCCCGCCTCGTGGACCGCGAAGACGGATCAGGGGTACTTGGAGCTCACGAGCCCCACGGGTCAGGCGATGGGTCGGATCGCCACCACGGACGTACGACCGCTGCGCGAGGACTGGTTCACGTCCCCCCGCTACACGGTGCCCGGTGAGACCACACAGTTGTCCGAGGACATCGGGGCGCAGGTGAGCACGTACTCCGCGTACCTCCGCAGCGCCAAGGGTCCGGACGAGGACTCCGTGCTCTTCGGCCTCTCACAGGTCAACTCCTCCGGCCTGGTGAGCCTGGCGGGAGGCGAGACGGGTCGCGAGTTGTGGGTCGAGTTCTCCACCGGCCCGGTCAACACGACCGGGAGGTTCGTCACCGATGAGGAACTGGTCGACATCCTGAACACCACGGTCGCCACTCACCCGGACGTCCCCGCCATCCAGGCGATGCTGCACAGCATTTCCATGGACTGACACGCGACGGACTGAGCCACAAGATTCCAGGCAGTGCCGCGTGCATTCTGGGGTATGCGGAAGCCAGTATCGAAATTCTGGGCACCCTGGAGCCAGTATTCGGCGAGCGAGTGGTTTTGGAGTGCCTAGGAAATCGTGCCCGGCTTTAGCTGCCCCAGAAATCGCCGGTGGCTTCGGAGTGCCTCGAAGTGCGCGGATGGCCTGCCGGGCCCGAGAGCTGCCGCGCGACGCTGGCCCTCGACGGCTACTTCCGGAACGCCTCCAGCAGGGCCTTGCTGCCGGCGGCGAGCAGAGCGACGTCGGCGCCCACGTTCACGAAGTCCGCGCCCGAAGCGAGGTAGTCCCGCGCCTGGTCCTGGGCGAACGCGTTGACGCCCACGAACTTGCCGGCGGCCTTCACCTCCGGGATCACGTGCTTCACGGCGGCCACGACGTCCGGGTGGGTCTGCTGACCCAGCAGCCCCATGGACGCGGCGAGGTCCGACGGGCCGATGAACACACCGTCCACGCCGTCCACGGCGGCGATCGCGGCGGCGTTCTCCACGGCAGCGGCGGACTCCGCCTGAACGATCAGCGTGATGGTCTCGCGTGCCCGGGTCAGGTACCCGGGGATCCGGTTCCACCGGCCGGAGCGGGCCAGGGCGGAGCCGACGCCGCGCACACCCCCGGGCGGATAGGCCACCGCCCGAGCGGCGGCCTGCGCCTCTTCGACCGAGTCGACCATGGGCACCACGAGCGACTGGGCCCCGAGGTCCAGGTACTGCTTGATGAGCACCTCGCTGTTCTCGGGGACCCGCACGACCCCGAGCGTGGGGTAGGCGGCGATCGCGCGCAGCACGGACTGGATGGTCTCGAGCGACAGCGGCGAGTGCTCGCCGTCGATCAGCAGGTAGTCGAAACCGGCCCCGGCCAGGATCTCCGCGGCGGCGGGATCCCCGGAGGAGTGGAACATCCCGATCACCGGCTGATCGTCAGAGGCGAGCGGGAAGAGGTCCTTGAGGCTCGGCAGCACACCGGGCAGGTTGGGAGCGTCCTCCGCGCGGAACGCGTGGATCAGATCGTTCACTCGAACCGACATGTGATGGCCCCCAGATCTCTGTAATCGGCGTGCACGGTGTCCCCGGGGTGGACCCACATGGGCTTGGTGAAGGAACCGGCCAGCACGATGCTCCCGGCGGGCAGGGTGTCGTCGTGCGCGGCGAGCTTGTTGGCCAGCCACGCCACACCGTTCGCGGGGTGGTTGAGTACGGCCGCGGCCACGCCGGTGTCCTCGAGGCTCTCGTTGCGGTACAGCAGCGCGGAGACCCAGCGCAGGTCCACGGAGTCCGGAGCCACGGGGTTACCGCCGTAGACCATCCCACCCAGGGCCGCGTTGTCCGAGATGGTGTCCACGATCGTGCGGCCCTCCATCTCGATGCGCGAGCTGAGGATCTCCAGCGCCGGGACCACGTACTCGGTCGCGCGCAGGACGTCGAAGATGGTCACGTTCGGCCCGGTCAGCTCGTCCCGGAGCACGAACGCGAGTTCCACCTCGATGCGCACGTTGGAGTACTGGTCATGGCGGATCACGGAGCCGTTCTCGTACACCTGGTCCGCGAAGATCACCCCGTAGTCCGGTTCGGTGATGCCCGTGGCCTCCTGCATGACCTTGGACGTCAGCCCGATCTTGCGCCCCACCAGCCGACGTCCGGCGGCCTCACTGCGGCGGCGCCACTCGTTCTGCACCGCGTAGGAGTCCTCCACGGTCATCTCCGGGTACTGCTGCGTGAGCCGCGGAATCATGGTGCGCTCGCGCTCGGCCGCGGCCAGATCGTCCGCGATCTTAGTGATGCGTTCCTTCTCCAGCATGGTGTCTCCCTCGCGTTGGTCGTGGAAGCCGAACGGTCAGAGCTGGTGACCCAGCTTGTACTCGCCCTGCTTCCACTCGGGCATGGACTCCTCGCCCTCGGAGGGGCGGGTGTAGGAGAAGCCGTCCGCGCCGATGGTCGCCGCGAGCTCGGACTCCTCGGTGCGGGCCACGACCTCCTGCGGGTTGCCGTCCAGGTCCAGCACGAGGGAGGCGTCCGTGTACCAGGACGGGACCACGGGGGTGCCCCACCAGTCGCGACGCTGGTTGTCGTGGACGTCCCACGTGACCACGGGGTTGTCCGGGTCACCCGTGTAGTAGTCCTGCGTGTAGATCTCCACGCGGTGACCGTCCGGGTCGCGCAAGTACAGGTAGAAGGCGTTGGACACGCCGTGGCGGCCAGGGCCGCGCTCGATCATGTCCGAGCGGCGCAGCGCACCGAGCTTGTCGCAGATCGCCAGGATGTTGTGCTTTTCGTGGGTGGAGAAGGCCACGTGGTGCATCCGGGGACCGTCGCCGCCGGTCATGGCGGTGTCGTGCACGGTGGGCTTGCGGCGCATCCACGCGGCGTACACCGTGCCCTGCTCATCCTGGATGTCCTCGGTCACGCGGAAGCCCAGGTCCTGCATGAACTTGGTAGCGCGGGGGACGTCCGGGGTGACCTGGTTGAAGTGGTCCAGGCGCACCAGGGCACCCGGGGTGTAGAGGTCATAGCGCCAGACCAGGCGCTCCACGTGCTCCACGTCGTGGAAGAACTCGTACGGGAAGCCCAGGGGGTCCTCCACGCGCACCGACTCGCCGATGCCCTTGGTGAAGCCCTCCGCGCGGCGTTCCACGCGGCAGCCGAGCTCCTCGTAGAAGGCCACGGCCTTGCCCAGGTCCTCGGGGTGTGCACACGGTAGGAGAACGCGGCCACGGCGGCCACGGGGCCCTGGCGCAGCACCAGGTTGTGGTGGATGAACTCCTCGAGCGAACGCAGGTAGATGGTGTTCTCGTCCTCCTCCGTGACCGTGAGCCCCAGCACGTCCACGTAGAACTCGCGAGACTTCACGAGGTCCGTGACCACGAGTTCCATGTACGCGCAGCGCAGGATGTCCGGCGCGGGCACGGACGGGGTCGTGATGGGGTTGTCGGTGGTAATCGGAGCTTCCTGCGAAACGTAGAAGCCCGAGGACGTCATTGTCCGATCAGCGGGATTCGTCATGGTGTGTCCTTCTCGTGGGTGGCACCGGGTGGTAGAGGAGGGGGACGCTCAGGCGTCCATTTTTTCGACGGCGTCTTCCTGCTTGCCGAACACGGGGTTGTGCACCTCGCCCAGGTTGATGTGCACGGCCTGCTGGTCCGTGTAGAAATCGATCGAGCGGTAGCCGCCCTCGTGGCCAAGCCCGGACGCCTTCACGCCGCCGAACGGGGTACGCAGGTCACGCACGTTGTTGGAGTTGAGCCACACCATGCCCGCCTCCACGTTCTGCGCGAAGTTGTGGGCACGCTTGAGATCGCTCGTCCAGATGTAGGCGGCCAGGCCGTACCTGGTGTTGTTGGCCAGCTCCAGGGCTTCTTCCTCGGTGTCGAACGGCGTGATCGCCACGACCGGGCCGAAGATTTCCTCCTGAAAGATCCGGGCGTCCGGCTTGACGTCCACGAACACCGTGGGGGCCACGTAGTTACCGGTCTCGAAGCCCTCGGGGCGACCGCCACCGGCCACCAGACGGGCCTCCTGCTTGCCGATCTCCACGTAGGAAATGACCTTCTCATAGTGCTCGGGGTGCACGAGCGCGCCCACCTCGGTGGACGGGTCCGAGGGCAGACCCACCTTCACGCGCTTGGCCTGGGCCGCGTAGCGTTCCACGAACTCGTCGTAGATCCCGCGCTGGACCAGGATGCGCGAACCCGCGGTGCAGCGTTCGCCGTTGAGGGAGAACACACCGAAGATCGTGGCGTTGATCGCGCCCTCCAGATCGGCGTCGTCGAACACCACGGCCGGGGACTTGCCGCCCAGCTCCATGGACAGACCCTTGAGGAAGGGCGCGGCGTTGCCGAAGATGATCTGCCCGGTGCGGGACTCGCCCGTGAACGAGATCAGCGGGACGTCCGGGTGCTTGACCAGCGAGTCGCCGGCGTAGCCTTCCTCGCCGAAGCCGTTGACCAGGTTGAACACACCGGCCGGGACACCGGCCTCCTCGAAGATGCCGGGCCACAGGGACGCGGACAGGGGCGTGAACTCGGCTGGCTTGAGCACCACGGTGTTGCCCGTGGCCAGGGCCGGACCCAGCTTCCAGGACTCGAGCATGAACGGGGTGTTCCACGGGGTGATCAACCCGGCCACACCGATCGGCTTGCGGTTGACGTAGTTCACCTGGCGGCCGGGGACCTTGTAGGCGTCGTCGATCTGGGCGACGATCAGGTCCGCGAAGAAGCGGAAGTTCTCCGCGGCGCGGCGCGCCTGACCCAGGGCCTGGGTGATGGGCAGACCGGAATCGTAGGACTCCATGGCGGCGAGCTGGCCACCGCGGGACTCTACGATGTCCGCGATCTTGTGTAGCACCCGCGAGCGCTCACGGGGCAGCATCTTGGGCCAGGGCCCCTCGTCGAACGCCTTCTTAGCTGCGGCCACGGCGGCCTCGATGTCCGCCTTCTTACCGGAGGCGGCCTTGATATAGGGCTTGTTGGTCACGGGGTTGAGCACCTCGAACGTGTCCCCGTCCACGGAATCCACCCATTCGCCGTTGATGTAGTGGCGGATGGAATCGGGAAGGTTCTCGGGCGTGGTCTCCTGCAGAGCTGCCATGGGATGACTCCTCCAGTCGGTGACTTCTGACGGGTTGCTTCTGATTGCGTGTTCTTGATGGACCGGTCCTGACCGGGCGCGCCCGGCCGGCGGCCCGATCGGTACGGGTGGGTCGGTGGTTCACGAGCTCCGGCGCTGCGGCTCCTCGTGGGTGTCGGCGCGGCTGCTGAGGTAGCTGCGAAGGGTCGCGGAACGGTGCTGGCGCACGGCGCGCTCCACGGCGTCGGCCGGGGCGCGGGTCTCGATGAGGTGCAGGATGTGGTAGTGCTCGTTGACCGAGGCGCGCGCACGTTCGGGGATGAACGAGAACGTGGAGGTGCGCAGGTGGTTGAGCCGTTCCCACTCGACCATCACGAGGTCGTTGAGGCGTTCGTTGGGGCACCGGCATGCGAGCACCCGGTGGAACTCGTGGTTGGTCTCGGTGAACGCCTGCGGGTCGAAGTTCTTCAGGGACGCCTCCAGGGAGACGTTGAGCTGGCGGGCGTGCGCGAGGTCCGCCGCGGTCATGTGTTCCGCGGACAGCGCGGTGGCCGCACCCTCCAACAGACCGAGGGTCTCCATGCTGTAGCGGTACTGCTCACCGTTGACCATGGACACACGCGCACCCACGTTGCGCTCGAAGGTCACGAGGCCCTCCGCCTCGAGCCGCCGGATGGCCTCGCGCACGGGCACCACGGACATCTCCAGGGTCTCCGCGATGCTCGCGAGCACCAGGCGGTAGCCGGGCGAGAACGCCTGGGTCATGATCTGGCTCTTGATCCAGTCGTAGGCACGCTGGGCCTTGCTGGGGGCCCCGGTGGTCGTGGTCACGGATTCCTCGCTTCGCTAGGGGTGTCGTTCAGTCGTCGGAGGCGGGGTGTTCCGCCAACCACTGCTGGAATTCTTCCTGCCACTGCCCCGTGGGCGGGAAGAGTCCCTTGACGGGGTTGCCCTCGGCGACGCGCTCGGCCACCCATGTGTCCTCGCGCTCCTTGGCCAGGGCGGCGTCCACGACGTCCTCGGCGAGCTCGCGCGGGATCACGATGACACCGTCGTCGTCACCCACGATCACGTCACCGGGCAGCACGGTCGCGTTGCCGCACGCCACGGCGACGTCCTGGTCCCACGGGACGTGCCGGCGGCCCAGCACAGCGGGGTGCGCGGTCTGCGCGAAGACGGGCAACCCGATCTCGGCGACGGCCGCGTAGTCGCGCACACCGCCGTCGCTGACCACTCCCGCCGCGCCGTTGAACTGGGCGCGCAGCGCGAGGATGTCACCGAGCGTGCCGGAACCTGCCGCCCCGCGGGCCTCGATCACGATCACCTCACCCGGGCCGACGGCGTCGAAGACCTGCTTCTGCACGTTGTACCCGCCGCCGTGGGACGTGAAGAGATCCTCGCGGTTGGGCACGAAGCGCAGGGTCCTGGCCGTGCCGACCATCGTGGTGCCGGGCGTCTGCGGGTACACGCCTTCGATCACCACGTTGTTGAGTCCGCGCTTGCGCAGCTCCGCGGACAGCCCGGCCGTGGGCGCTTTCTCGAGCTTGGCGCGCAACGCCTCGGGCAGTGCCGCGGCGTCGGAGTCCGGCAGACCCGCGGCCTCGCGGGAACCCCACGCCTCCTCGCGCTGTTTGTTGTCCACGGCGGGCATGGCGCCCAGCCCCTCGTCGAAGCTCTCGTCACCCTCGGTCACGTGGCTGATCAGGCGGCCCGACGACGGCGCTCCCGCCACCTCCGGCGCGTCCACCTCGATCTCCACGACGTCCCCGGGCTGCGCGACCGATGAACCGGCGGGGGTGCCCGTGAGGATCACGTCCCCCTCCTCGAGGGTCAGGTGCTGGGAGAGGTCCGCCACGAACTGGGCGAGCGGGAAGATCATGTTTTCCGCCGCAGTGGTGTCCTCCTGGACCAGCTCACCGTTGCGCCACGTGCGCACGCGCAACTGCTCCGGGGAGATCCCGCGGGCGTCGATCAGGGAGGGGCCCAGCGACGTGTAGCCGTCACGTCCCTTGTTGCGCAGGTTCGAACCCTTGTCCGCGGCGCGCAGGTCGTAGAGACCCCAGTCGTTGGCGGCGGTCACGGAGGCCACGTGGGACCACGCGTCCTCGAGGGAGACGTTCTTCGCGGGCGTCCCGATCACCAGGGCGATCTCGCCCTCGAACGCGAGCAGCTCGGTGCCGGCGGGGCGTTCCACCGCGGTGCCCGAACCGCCCAGCGAGCTCGCGGGCTTGAGGAAGTAGGACGGGACGGCGGGCTTGCGACCGCGCTGCGCCGCACGGGACTCGTAGGCCACGTGCACCGCGATGATCTTTCCCGGATGCACGGGAACCGGCTGTTCAGGGGCTCCGAATGAAGCCTGCTGAGCCTCCTGGGGGTTCTCGATCACGGCCACCGCCTCCTCGTGAGAATGTTATTTGAAATCGTATATTATCTATATATTCTGAGCAAGTGGCGTGGATCACATCATCTCCCCCTGGGATACCCGGGCGGCGCACCCACCCCAGAGAACCAGACTCGCCGGACGAAGGAGTCACACATGGCGACCCGCGATCCCATCGCCCGCGAAACAACGGCCAGAAGTGCCACGCGGCGTCGTGAGCAGCGCAAGGTCGTGGCCGGAACCATCATCGGTACCAGTATCGAGTGGTACGACTTCTTCCTCTTAGCCTCCGCCGCGGGACTCGTGTTCAACCACTTATTCTTCGAACCCATAGACCCCCAGGCGGCCACTCTTATGGCCTTCGCCACAGTGGGCCTGAGCTTCCTCTTCCGCCCCCTCGGGGCGCCCCTCGCACGGCCCCTCGTTTCCGTATCCCCGTGCACCCGGAAGGACCATGGGGCTGTAATTGTTACCCAGAACACAAATCGTATATGATCCGTGACACACTCTTTCGACGCCACCGAACCACCCCGGGGCGGGCAGCGTGGCCCGCACCCGCCGTACGGATCTCACCGGTGGAACCGCACAGCACGGACGCCGCCCCGCGGCACGTCCGCGACTCGGACCCGGATCCCGGACCCCGGACCCTGCGGGAACACCCTGCGAGATCACCGCACAAGCCAGGAGAAGGCATGTTATTTCACCAGAACGGATACGTCTCCGAGGATCCCCGGATCGAGGAGCCCCGCGGCTGCGGCGTGGACCGCCCCGAGGACCTGACCGACACCATGGACGTGCTGATCGTGGGCACGGGACCGGCGGGTGTGATCGCGGCGGCACAGCTGTCCCAGTACCCGGACGTCAACACGCGCATGATCGAGCGCCGTCCGGACCGGTTGGAGATCGGCCAGGCGGACGGTATTCAGGCCCGCAGCGTGGAGACATTCCAGGCCTTCGGTTTCGCGGAGGAGATCACGCAGGAGGCGTACCACCTGCGCGAGATGTGCTTCTGGAACCCGGATCCCACCAACCCCCAGAACATCGTGCGCACCGGCCGCCCCGCGGATGACCCCCACGGCGTGTCCGAGTTCCCGCACCTGATCGTGAACCAGGCCCGCGTGCTGGACTACTTCCTGCGCTCGGCCGAACGCGGCCCGGCCCGGATCACGCCCAACTACGGCATCGAGTTCGTGAACCTGGAGATCGACCAGGACCAGGAGTACCCCGTGGCCGTGACCGTGCGCTACGCCGCCGGTGAGCGCGAGGGCGAGGAGCGCACGGTGCGCGCCAAGTACGTCTTCGGATGCGACGGCGCGTCCTCCCGCGTGCGCAAGGCGATCGGTCGCACGCTCAGCGGCCAGGGCGCCCACCACGCGTGGGGCGTCATGGACGTGCTCGCCAACACCGATTTCCCGGATATCCGCACCAAGTGCGCGATCAACTCCGTGAACGGCTCCATCCTGCTGATCCCGCGCGAGGGCGGGCTGCTGTTCCGCATGTACGTGGATCTGGGCGAGGTCCCCGAAAACGACAACCACGAGATCCGCAAGACCCCGGTGGAGGAGATCATCCGCCGCGCGAACAAGATCCTCAACCCCTACAGCGTGGACGTGAAGTCCGTGGCCTGGTCCTCCGTGTACGAGGTGGGCCACCGCCTCACGGACCACTTCGACGACGTCGACACCGAGGACCGCGGCACCCGCGTGCCCCGCGTGTTCATTGCCGGGGATGCATGCCACACCCACTCCGCCAAGGCCGGCCAGGGCATGAACGTGTCCATGCAGGACGGCTGGAACCTGGGCTGGAAGCTCGGGGCGGTGCTCTCCGGGCGCGCGGACGAGTCGCTGCTGGACACTTACTCCGAGGAACGTCAGGTGATCGCCAAGAACCTGATCGACTTCGACCGTGAGTGGTCCACCCTCATGGCCACCCCGCAGGACAAGTTGCCGGACCCCAAGTACCTCGAGGACTTCTACGTGAAGACCGCGGAGTTCCCGGCCGGGTTCATGACCGAGTACCAGCCGTCCCTGATCACGGCGGGTACCGACCACCAGGACTTCGCCGAGGGCTACCCGGTGGGTAAGCGCTTCAAGTCCGCCCGCGTCCAGCGCGTGTGCGATTCCATGGTCGTGCACCAGGGTCACGAGGCCACCGCGGACGGGCGCTGGCGCATCCACGTCTTCGCGGACAGCTCCGTGGCCGGGGCGGATTCCCCCACCACCGCGTTCGCCGAGTGGTGGCAGAACGATCCTTCATCCCCGCTCGTGGCGCTGCGCCGTGATGACGACGGCGATGCCACCCTCTTCGACGTGGACGTCACCTACCAGCAGCCCTACACGGACGTCGACATCACCAAGGTGCCGCGCGCGTTCAAGCCGCAGGTGGGCCCGTTCGAGCTGAACTACTGGGAGCGCGTCTACGCCGCGATCCCCGGCGAGGACGTCTTCGACGTGCGCACGATCAGCCGCGACGGCGCCGTCGTGGTGGTCCGCCCGGATCACTACGTGGCCGCAGTCCTGCCGCTCGACGCGACCGACGAACTCACCGAGTTCTTCGGGAAGTTCCTGCGCAGGAACTGACCCGGCCCCGGGGGGGGGGCACTCCCGGTGAGCCGTGACGAAGTCCGGGCCGGGCTCAGCGAGTGATGACCACGCTCGCCTCGGACGTGTTGACCCGGAACGTGAGGGTCTCCCGGAAGTAGAGGTCCACGGTCTCCGCGGTGTGGGACGAGTAGCCGATCGCGGCGTCCAGGCCCAGGTGCAGTTCGGTCTTGGCGCGGGCCACGGCGGCCGGGAACTCGCGAACGTCCTGCGGTGCGGTCACCGGGTCGTTGTCGCTCGCGGGCGCGTTGCCCTGGATGTCCGCGGCCAGGTCGCTCACGTGTCCTGTTCCCAGTGCCGAGAACTCGGCGCCCGCGGGGTCCGCGTCCGGGGCGCCGTCGCGCGGGGGCACCGTGGTCGGGTCCTCCAGGAACGAGCGCGGCGGCGCGAAGAACAGGGACCCGTGGCCGCGGTGGAGAAGTCCAGGATGCGGTCGTACGTGCCCGGGGGGATCGCCCAGGAACATGTTCTCGAGCATGGTCTCCGTGACGCCCGGATCCGCGGCGTAGCTGATGAAGTACGTGCCGAACTCCTCGGTGCCCACGCGACCGAACGGCATGTTGTCGCGCATGATCTCGCGGGCCCGCCCGTCCACGTCGTCGAGGTCGTTGAGGGCCACATGCGAGTTGGCGGGCTAGTCCTCGTCCGAGAGCTCGATGTCCTCCAGTTTGGTCCGCCCGATCACCAGCTCCTGCTCCGTGACGGACAGTGCCTCCCACGCGCCCACCTCGTGGAGGTACTTCTGCACGTGCACGTAGCTGCCGCCACAGCAGGTGGGGTCTTGGTCGCCCACGACCCCACCGTGAACGCGTCCTCGTCCTCCGGGTTCGCGGTGCCGTCCACGAAACCCGGCAGATCGCGTTCCTCGAAGAACGTGAAGCCCTGCACCTCGTCCACCACGTCCACGTGCGGGCCCAGGCGCTTCATGAGGTGCTTGGCCAGCTCGAAGCACATGTCCTGGGAGACCGCACGCAAGTGGATCAGCAGGTCCCCCGGGGTGGACACGGCCGCGTGCACAGGACCCACGATCTCCGGGAACGGGTGCAGGTCCTTGGGGCGGGGCGCATCGTAGAGCCGGTCCCACGCATCGGAGCCGATACCGACCACGCACAACAGGTCACTCGTGGGGACGCGGAACGAGACCGCCTTGGTGAGGTCCGAGACGCCCGTGAGGATGTCCGCGACCTCCGCCTCCGATCCCTCCTCGATGGTCAGGACCAGGAACATCGCGGACTTGGCCGGGGCGGCCACGATCTTCCGAGCGGGCATGGGCTCTCCGTGGGTGGGCGGTGCGCCACCCGGATGCTCACGCGTCCTGGGCGTACCGAGCACGGTCGATCCGGGGTGGGCGGGTGTGCTGTCCTTCCCACGCTAACCCTCAGGTACCGCCCCGCGGCAGTGGGTCACAACCCCCGGAAGAGTTCCACGATCTCCGCCGCGCTCGTGTCCCGGCACGCGCCGAAACCGGTGCCCGCCCACAGGTTCAGCCCCCCGGCGTCGCCCGCGGACGCGGCCCGCAGCGGCGCCGTCATGTAATGCACCTGCGGGTAGCCACTCACCTGCGCAGATCCGAGTCGGTCGGTGAACCCATTACGCAGGGCGCGGGCCCAGCGGCCCGAGAACGCCCGGGTGACCACGGTGTCCCTGCCCCCGCCGTTCAGCAGGGCCTCCCGGTGGGCGGGTTTGGTCCCCGCTTCCCGCGCGGTGAGGAACAGGGTGCCCACTTGCACCGCTACGGCTCCGCGGCCGAGCAGGCCCGCGGCGTCCTCGCGACTCGCGATCCCGCCCGCGGCGATCAACGGGATCTCGCTCAACTCACGCGCCTGGTCGAGCAGTTCCGCGGTGCTGATGTCCTCCGGGGTCGTGGCCTGGCCGTGTGTGGCCCGGTGTCCGCCCGCTTCGCGTCCCTGCACCACGATCGCGTCCGGTGCGAGTTCCACCGCGGCCTCGACTTCCCGCGCGTCCGTGGCATTGAGGACGACGACGCTGCCCGCCTCACGCAACCGCGCGACGTCGGCCGCTCCCGGCAGTCCGAACGTGAGCGAGACGAGGGGCACGGGGTTGGCCACGAGGTGATCCAGCTTGGCTGGGTAGTCGTCATCCGTGAACGGGCCCGGCTGCGGGGCAGGGACGTCCAGGTCGGCGGCCACGGGGGCGAGGGCTCGCGCGTATGCCTCAAGCTGCTCCGGATCGGAGGGGTCCCGTTCGGGGACGAAGAGGTTGACCCCGAAGTGGTCCGTGCGTGCGGCGACCTCACGGATCTCCTCCGCCATGGCACTCGCGGACTTGTAACCCGCGGCCAGCATCCCCAGTCCGCCCGCTTCCGCTACGGCCACGGCGAGCGCGGAGCTCGAGGGGCCACCCGCCATGGGCGCCTGCACCACGGGTACGGACAGATCGTGCAGAGGGTTCGTCATCGTGGCTCCTTATAGTGGGGGCGTGCCGGATTCCCATGATGCCAGTCCCCTCACCAGCGCCGACAGGACCCCCTCACGTCCCGTGATCAAGGTGACCGGTGTGGTGCTGCGGCGCGCCTCGGACGGGGCGGTCCTGACCGTGCGCAAGCGTTCGACCGGGATGTTCATGTTCCCCGGGGGCAAGCCGGAGGGGGACGAGACACCGCTGGAGACCGGGATCCGCGAGGTCCGGGAGGAACTGGGGATCTCGCTGACCCCGGAGCAGTTGCGCCCCGTGGGGGAATGGCACTCGGATGCCGCGAACGAACCCGGTCACGGGCTGCACAGTCACGTGTTCGTGAGCACCGTGCCGCTCACCGACACCCCCGTGCCTGCAGCGGAGATCGTGGAACTGCGGTGGCAGCCCCTCGCGGGTGCGGAGGACGTCACGGACCTCGCTCCCCTGGCCCGGTTGCACGCTCTCCCGGCGCTGCGTGCCGCGTCCAGCGGGGCAGGTGTCTCCGGCTGCGAGTCGTGAAGCGCGCGGAGGCCACCGGCAAATTGTGAGGCATGTAGAGGCCCACCGCGGATTCTCAGGCACTCCAAAGCCACTTAACCGCCCGAATACTGGCTTCCGCGTGCCCAGCGTTTCGATAGTGGTTTCCGCGTGCCCAAAGGTTTGTGAGGGTCACATGGGCGGGCATTCCCGGGGCGGGTCACTGGGGTATCGCCGTTTCACTATGTTCCACGCCACGACAGCAGAGGCTCCGGGTCACGTGCGGCGCATGACCGTGGCGGCGTCCACGGTGACGTCGTCGAGGGGGGCGGGTGCGGCGTCGTCGGCGGAGGGATCGCGAGGGGTGATGCCCAGAGCGTCCGGGGCGAAGGTGCGCAGGGTCTGGTGGGGGTCGTCCACCGGGGCGCGCAGCAGGGTGGCCGTGGCCCAGCCGTGGGTGAGGAGGTAGTGGTCGCTGTCGGGTTCCTCCGGGCCGGTCTCGGCGCTGTAGGTGACGGCGATGTGCTTCTCGTCCCCGCGGCCGATCTGAGCTTGCACCGCGCCGAAGCCCGCCAACCGCGCGGGTTTGAGTCCCCGGAGGCGTTCGGGGGCGACGTCGGGGACGTTGATGTTGAGGATCCACTCGTCGAACGGACGGGTCTCCCATCGCTCGAGCGCGAACCGGGTGACCAGGTGCGCGGTGTCCCAGTGCTGCGGCGCGCCGGACGTGATGGACACCGCGATGCCGGGGATCCCGTGGGACGCGGCCGTCAGGACCGCCCCCACGGTGCCGGAATGCAATGTGGCCTTGCCCGTGTTCGCGCCCAGGTTGACCCCCGAGAGCACGAGATCGGGCCGCTGGCCGAACGCACCATAGGACGCCAGGAACGCGATCAATGCGGGTGCGGCCTTCACGCCCACGCAGTCCACGTCGCGCGGCATCCCGGGCGGCGCGGCTGCGACGAGCGCGATCCGGCCGTCGATCTCCTCCCCGGACAGGGAGGAACTTGCACCCGAGTACTCCTCGGCGGGTGCGGCCACCTTCACCGTGTGCCCTCGATCCAGTGCGGCGCGCACCAGAACCGCGAGCCCCGGGGACGAGATGCCGTCGTCATTGGTGACCAGGATGTGCATGTGCACCATGGTGACACGCGCCCGTCACGCGGACCAGAGCCCGGTATTCGGGCCAGGCCACCCAGGAGGACCAACCCGGTCACGCTTCACACGGGCCGAACTGCCCGCGACCACGTCCGGTCAGGGTGCACTGGGCGTCAGACCGAACTGCTCGGCGCGTCGAGCCGGAGCCGGGTCGTGGCACCGAATCGGAGAGCCACAGGTCAAGCACCCGGAACGTCAGGACAGCGTGCGCACCGTGATCTCGCGGGCGAACTTCTCGATGGTCGTGCGGTTGCCGGTCCCCAGGCCGCGGCGCGCCACGTTCAGCGCTCCCGCTGATGCACCGAGGGCCACGGCCTCCACGAGATCGAAACCGCGCGCCAGACCCACCGAGATCCCCGCGGTCATCGAGTCCCCCGCCCCTCGGTGGTCCAGCGGTGTGATGGACGGCGCGGAGACCTCCCGCACGGAATCCTTCTCCACGAGCAGCGCGGGGTCCTTGGCGCGTGAGATCACCACGGCGCCCGCACCGCGTTCGAGCAGCATGTGTCCGGCGCTCACCAGGGCCTCCGCGGTGTCCTCCGCGACGAGCTCGAGATCGAGCACCTCTTCGTGGCTGATCTTGAGCACGTCCACGTTCGCCGCCACGGCCGCCAGTGCGGGCTTGCCGCTGAGGTCCGCGACCACGGTGGTCCCGGCATCCCGCGTGTCCCGGATAAGGCGGCCGAAGAACGACGCCGGCACCACGTCCCCGGGTTCGGCCCCGGTGACCGTGAGGACGTCCGAGGCGAGCGCGTCCACGAACGCCGTGCCGTAGAGATCGTCCAGTTCATGGCGGGAGAGCTCCGGGGGCGGCATATGGGCCACGGTCTCCCGGTCCTCGCCGCGCAGGTCGTAGACGTATCCGCCGTTGCCGTACCCGTAGCGCACAGCATTGACCTGCATGCCCAACCCGTCCAGCATGGTGCGGATCAGCGAGCCCAGTTCCCCGCCGAACGGCCCGCTCACGGACACGTCCGCCCCCAGCGACCCGGCCATCCGGGCCACCCACAGCCCCTGCCCGCCGGGGTGCATGTGCACGTCCGATTCGTGGGAACTGCGGTTGCGATGCGCAGCCGGTTCCGTGATTTCCGTGATCAGCAGCGGAGTGGGAACCAGGATGGAGATACGCGGCTTGGGGCCGGGGCGGGTCTCGGTCACGAACGAAAGCTACATGACACGGGCGCTGGTGAACAGCACACCAAGGTGTCACCATGGTGGGATGAACGTCACCGCACCGGTTCGTATCGTGGAAGGTCAGGCCGCCAGTGAGCACACGCTGCGCGCCCTGAGCGCGTACTTCAGCGAGTTGAACAACCGGATCGACGGCGGTTTCGATCCCGAACTCACCGAGGTCACCGGCCCGGAGGACGTCACTCCGCCGCACGGGGATTTCTTCCTCATGACGGATTTGGTCACGGGCTCGGTCATCGCGTGCGGCGCGGTGCGCAAACTCGACGACGACCGCGTGGAACTGCGCCGGATCTGGGTCACCCCGGAACACCGCGGACAGGGCCACGCGCGCACCCTGGTGCGGGCACTCGAGAACAAGGTGCGCGCTTTCGGCGCCACCACGGCCGTGGTCTCCCTCAACGAGGAGATGACCGAGGGGATCGCGATGTTCCGCAAGCGCGGCTACGAGCCCGTGGATTCCTTCCACGACGCCACCACGGCCTCGGTCTTCCTGGCCCGCCAGTTGTAGCCCCACCGATCGCAGGCCAGCAGTCATAAACCCGCAGGGTATGAGCCCGCCGAGCGGTGAACCTCAGTCGCGGGCCTCGCGCGTCTTCTTCCGGTTGGCCTTGTCGATCGCCTCGACCAATTCGTCCTTGGTCATGTCCGAGCGTCCCGTGATGTCCAGTTCCTGGGCGAGTTCGTACAGGTGCTCCTTGCTGGCGTTAGCGTCCACCCCGCCGGCGGTGTCCTCCGAGTTCAGGCCGCCCTTCTCGGCGCTGTCGTCCGAGGGCCCGTTGTGCTCCTTGGGCTCCCAGTGGTCCCCGACCTTCTCGTGGGTGTGCTTGACGGCCGACCACGCGGTGCGCGCCGCCCGGGCGTCGTCGTGGTATTCCTCCTGCGCCGAGTCGTAGGTCTGCGCGAACGTGTCCTGTGCCTTCTCGTCCGAGCGTTGCAGCGTGGACGGGATCTCGTCCTGACGCGCGTGGCCGTTCTTCTTCGCCTTGGGCACGGGGGCCTCCTCAGAGCGTTCGGGTGTCACTGGTGGCTCGATCCTACGCGCCGCCGACGCCGCTGCGACAGGCCCGCCCGCTGCTTGAGTCAGTGCCACTCAGCTTTCGTGCGTCAATGACTAGCACTTCCGCCGACAGCCTGCTACATTAGACGTTGTTGAGTCACAGAGACTCAAGAAACGTGATGGCTCCACGCGGGTAATCGACCGGTTCGCGGGGCACAGCACGTGGGTGCCGCAGAGTGAAGGAGTAATCGTCATGGCTACATTCGACCCGTTCTCCGAGGTCCAGAACTTTGCCAACCAGGTCCTCTCCGGCCGCAACAGCCTGGAGCAGATGCCCATGGACCTCTACCGTCAGGGCGCCAACTATTACCTTGCCGCGGACCTGCCGGGCATCGATCCCACGAGCGTGGACGTGGACGTGGACGGTCAGCTGCTGACCATCCGTGCGCAGCGTCGTCTGCCCTCCGCGGAGAAGGACACCAAGTGGATCGTGCGCGAGCGCCGCAGCCACTCGTTCGTCCGCCAGCTCAACCTGGGCCAGGGCATCGACACGGAGAACATCACCGCCGCGTACGACAACGGCGTGCTGACCGTGACCATCCCCGTGTCCCCCAAGTCCCAGCCGCGCAAGATCCAGGTGGCCACCGGCCAGGAACACCACGACAACGTGGTCCTGGAGCACGACAAGGGCTCGGACGAGGACCGCTCGCAGAACGTGCAGACGGACTCCGAGGGGTCGCAGGACTAACCAGAACCGAACAGGGCCGATCAGGACCGACCCTTCACCGGCACTGACCGGCGAATCCACCCGGTCGGAACAGGCCTGCTCAATCGGGGGCTCACCGCCCCATGACATGACTGTGCCCCGCAGGTCACCCTGCGGGGCACACTCATGTTCACGACGGGGTCAGCGGTTCATCCACCGCACCACGTGGTCGAGGTCCTCGGACGCGCGCGACGTCCAGACCATGAGCGCGTACACGTGCGGTCCGCCCTCACAGACCACCGCGGTGGTGTCCACGTTTGCTCGTACCAGCTCGGCCACGAACTCCATGGTGTCCGGGTAGAGCATGTCCCGGTCACCCTGCAGCACGAATGTGCGGGGCAGTCCGCGCACGTCGCCGAACGCGGGGCTCACCATGGGGTCGGTGACGTCCCGTGTGCCGGCCCACCACCGAGCGGCGGCCCGAGCGCCGTCGGTACCGAGCATGTGGTCCGCGTCCCGGTACGCCTCGATCTGGGGGTTCGTCACCGTGGTGTCCACCCACGGGGCCATGAGGATCAGACCCGCCACGCCGCGATCGTCCGCGTCCCGCAGTCGCATGGCCTGGGCCAGCGCCAGACCACCGCCGGCGGAGTCACCCGATAGGAAGACCCGTGGGCCGAACGACCGCGCGAGGTCCCACACGCCGTCGGCGAGTTCGAGCGCCTCGTCCACCGTGTGATCGGGGGCGAGCCCGTAGCCCGGCACCACCACGGTGACCCCGGTGCGCTGCATCAGGGCGTCGATCCAGCGCCAGTGCACCGTGGTCATGGGGTTCACGTACGCGCCGCCGTGCCAGTGCACGACCACCGGGGCGTCCGCCCGGGTGATGGCCGCCTTGGGCCGCGCGACGATGACCGGGTACCCGGCCACCATGACCTTCTCGAAGCTCGCGCGCTTGTGCATCGCCTTGTGCGGTGCCGCTTCCTCGCCGCGCACGGCCAGGGACTCGAGCAGCTTCTCCTCGGAATCCAGCACATCCGGGAGCACCCGCAACGCCTGGTTCGTGGCGCGCAGCACCGGGTCCGCGGCGCGCACGATCACGTCCGCGGCCGGCTTGGCGGCCCGGTCCTCGGCGATGCACGTGCTCGTGGAAGCCGCCGCATGCCGACCGCGACGCCGCTGGGTCCCCGCGGTCCCGGGCGTTGCGGTGTCTTCGCGGGAGCCCCCATTCTCGGCAGCGCCCGCGGGCTCACCGCGGCGCTGGGCGTCATCGGCCACGGCACCGAGAGGGGCCCCGGTGGCATGGTGCTGCCCAGCCGAGCGACGCTCGGATCCCCGGTGGTAGGTGGCACGGTGATCGGCCGCGGTGCGGTGGTTCCCGGCATGACCGTGGGTCCGCTCGCCGGCCCCGGCACGGTGACCGTGCGACGTCGTCCGACCGGAAACACCGGCCGCACCGGCCGCACCCGCGGTGGCCACGGCGGCGGTCGCGGCGTGCTGCCCGTGACCGGACTTTCCCCGGCGCTTCCCGGACACCGCGCGATGGCGACCGGTGACGGGGGCGGACCCGGCGGCGTCGCCCTCGGAGACCGTGCCGGACTGCCCGGCACCCTGCACGGCGAGGGACTCACCTTCGACGTCCACGTGCGGGAGGATCTTGTCCAGCCAGCGCGGGAGCCACCAGGCCTTCTCGCCCAGCAAACGCATGACCGCGGGGATCAGGAGCATGCGCACCACGAACGCGTCCAGGAGAACGCCGATCGCGAGTGCGAAGCCGATGGGCCGGATCATGGCCATGTCCGCGAAGATGAAGCCCGCGAACACGGAGATCATGATGATCGCCGCGGCGGTGACCACGGAGCGGCCCGCCTTGAAGCCGTAGACCACGGCCTGGCGCGCGGGGTGCCCGTGGGCGTAGGCCTCGCGCATCCCGGAGACCAGGAACAACTGGTAGTCCATGGCCAGGCCGAACAGGATGCCGATCATCAGCGTGGGCAGGAAGCTGAGGATGGGCCCGGGATCGTGCACGCCGAACACGGCGCCACCCCAACCCCACTGGTACACGGCCACCACGGCACCGAAGGCCGCGAGCACGGAGAGCAGGAAGCCCAGCGTGGCGATCACCGGGACCAGGATGGAGCGGAAGACCATGAGCAGCAACAACAGCGAGATGATCAGCACGACGCCCAGGTAGAGGGGCAGTTTCTCGCCCAGCAAATGGGAGACGTCGATGTTCGCCGCGGTGGTGCCGGCCACGCCCACGTGGACGTCCTCATTGGCCTGGAGGTCGCCGTTGAGGTCCCGGATGTTGTTGACGAGTTCCTCGGTCGCGGCGTCCGCGGGTCCCGAGGAGGGGATCACCTGGATCACGCCGGTGGTGTTGTCGTCCGTGGTCACACCGGGGAGCACGTTGGCCACGTCGTCCTGCTGCGTCAAGCGGTCCGCCACCGTGTTCATCTTGTCGGTGGCCTCGGCGTCGTTGAGACCCCCGGGGAGGTCCACGACCACGGCGAGGGGTCCGTTCTCACCCGCACCGAAGTCGTCCGCGATGCGCTGGTAGGCCTGGTACTGGGTGCTGTCCTGGGGTTCGGTGGACGCGTCCGGCAGGCCCAGGCGCATGGTCTGGGCCGGCAGCGCGAGCACGATGAGCACGGCCGCGCACGCCAGGGTGGTGATCCAGGGATGGCGCAGGTGCAGGGGGACGTCGTGCTCGTCGATGTTCTCCTCGCGGGGCGCGGCGTCCCGCACCTTCCTGGGCAGCACACGCCGCCCGGCGAGGGAGAGCAGAGCAGGGGTGAGTGTGAGGGTCAACAGCAGGGCGACCGCCACGGCCACACCGGCCACGGTGCCCATGAGTCCCAGGAACGGGATCGCCGTGACGTTCAGAGCCACTAGGGCCACGATCACGGTCAGCGCCGCGAAGAACACGGCGGTTCCGGAGGTGCCCACGGCCATCCCGATGGATTCCCGCACGGGCATACCTCGTCGCAACTGCTGCCGGTGCCGGTTGAGCACGAACAGGGAGTAGTCGATGCCCACGGCCAGGCCCAGCATGACGCCGAGCATGGGCGTCACGGACATCATGTCGATCACGCCGGAGAACGCGAGGGTGGCACTCGTGGCGATGGCCACGCCCAGCAGCGCGGTCAGCACGGGCAGCGCCGCGGGGACCACGGCGCGCAACATGATCAGCAGCACCAGGGCCGCGATGATCACGCCCACGATCTCCGCCGGACCCACCAGGGAAGAGATGTCCTGCGCGAGCTCCTGGGAGAACTCGGCGTCCACGCCGTCCACGGGGTGGTCCTTGATGGCGTCCATCACTGCGCTCTTGGTGTCCGATTCCACGGAGGTCTGGTCCACCGAGAAGCTCACCACGCTGATCGCGGAGTTGCCGTCCCGGGAGACCACGCGGTAGTCACCCATGCGTTCCATGGCCCGTTCACCCTCTTCGAGCTGGGCCTTCTGCTGGGCGATCTGCTGCGGGTCGATCCCGCGTTGCTGCAGGATGCGCTGTTCGCTCACGCCCGGCGGCAGGTTCTGGCGCAGCTGTGCGAGTGTTTGCTCGCCCTGCTCGAGCTGCTGGCGGCCGTCCCGCAACTGCTGCCGACCGTCGTCCAGCTGCTGCTGCGTCTGGAACGGGTTGCTCGTGGAGGCCACCTGGTCCACGTCCTCGGTGGCCTTCAGAGCCTCGGCGATGCCGTCCTTCTGAGCCTGCGTGAACTCGGAGCCGTCCTCCGTGAAGAACACGACGCGCCCGGTACCCTGGTTCGCCTCCGGGAGTTCGTCCTTGAGCCGATCCGCGAGGTTCTGGGTCTCGGTGCCCGGGATCGTGATGGCGTTGCTCAGGTTCACACCCGACATGGCGACCCCGCCCACGGCCAACGCAAGCACCGCGAGCCATACCAAGATCACCGCCCACGCGTGGGAGGCTGCGCTCTTGCCCAGCCTGTACAGAAGTCGTGCCACGGGATTCTCCTACTGAATCGGAAGTTCTCTGGTGGGTGCGTCGCGCGGGGCGGCGGCTGATCGGTCCATGGGTGCTGTGCGGTTGTCGACGACGCCGCGGCGCCGGTCTGCGGTCTCGGGCCCCGGCATCGGGGGCTCGCCGGTGGTGCTGGTCAGGGTTTCGGATCGGTGCGCGGCATCAGGAATCGAAGCCCCGCCCCAGGACGCCGAGTGCGGTGGCCAACAGTTCGTCCCAGATCCGGCGACCCCGCTCGTCCAGCTCGCCCCCGGTGCGCGCAACCCATTCGTCGAGACACTCGGCGAACGAGTTGATGAGCGTGGTGGCCACCAAGTGCGTCTCGAAGGACGAGTGCTGCGGCAGCCGTTCGCGCAGCACCTCGTTCAAGCGGTCCACGGCGGTGCGGGTCACCCTGAATCCCCACAGCGAGGCCGCGGGGGTGTCCTGCAGGTCCACGGAGAACACCGGTTGGAGTTCCTCGATCAGGGTGTGGGTGCGCAGCGATCTGATCAACTGCCGGTAGACGTCCCCCAGGGAAACGTCCGACGACGCCGCTGTCGTACCCTTCGGCGTCGTCGGCTCCGGGAGATCCCGCAGCACCCCGTCGATCAGCCCTGCCACGAGTTCCGAGAGGTACTCGAACACCGCGTCCTGGGCCGAGGGGAAGTGGTTGAAGATGGTCCGGCGGGAGACCCCCGCCCGCGCGGCCAACTCGTTGACGGTCACGCGGTCGATGCCCAGCTCGGTGGCCAGTTCACCCGCGGCCGCGATGATGGCCCGCCGATTGCGCAGCCGAATGGCTTCGCGCTTGTCCTTGGGCTCCCCCGATCGGGGCTCACCCGAACGGTCGTCGGCGCATCCGGACAGCAACGTGGTCAACACGTGATCCATCGTACGGCAGTAATTGCACTGTGTGCATCTTCTGGTGAGGAGGCTCTCATCACCTCCCCGCCAAGTCTGCGTACGTCAGTCCTCGAGGGATCGATGGTGGGGGCGTCGGTCCCTGGAACGCCGGTTGTCGGAGCGTCCTGCGAGGTATCCCGCCCGCACGTGATCCGGGAGCATGCCACCACCGGTGAGCCAGGCCAGATGGGTGGCCCCGTCGGGGATCTTCATCGGGTTCTCCCCCGCTCCCTCGTGGGCGACGCGCCGCAGGGCGTCCAGGGCCGCGGCGGCCGAGGGCTCCACCACCATGCCCTCCGCGCCATGCAGGCTCCTGACCTGGGACAACATCGCGTCATCCGTGCACGTGACGTAACCGGCGAGCAACCCTTCCACGGCTCGACCCACGAATCCCGAGGCCCGCCCCACCGCGAGCCCGTCCGCCACCGTGCGGGTGTCCAACCCCAGTTCCGTCACAGAGATCCCGTCATGACGACCCGTGTACACACCCAGGAGCATGCAGGGTGCGCGGGTGGGTTCCACGAACACACAGTGCACTGCATCCCCGAATTCCCGTTTCAATCCGTACGCCACGCCGCCCGGGGCTCCCCCGATGCCACATGGGAGGTACACGTACAGGGGATGCTCAGCGTCCGCAGCGACACCCAGGTCATGTAATTGCCGGGCCACCCGCGCTCCCGCCACGGCGTACCCCGCGAACAGGCTCAGCGAGTGTTCGTCGTCCACGAAGTGCACCGACTCGTCCGCCTCGGCGGCCACACGCCCCGCCGCGACGGCTTCCGTGTAGTCAGTGCTGTGTTCCACGACCTCCACTCCCCGCGAACGCAGCAGATCCTTCTTCCACTGTTGCGCGTGTACGGACATGTGCACCGTGGCCCGCAGCTCGAGCGCCGCGGCGATGATCCCGATGGACAGCCCCAGGTTTCCCGTGGAACCCACGACCACACGGTGCTCCCGCATGAGCCGGCGGAAGGGCTCGGCCCCGAACACGGTGTAGTCCGGTCCGGGCCGCGGTGGTTCCGGCAGCAGGCCGTGGCGCACCGCGAGCGTCTCGGCGTACTGCAGGACCTCGTGCACCCCGCCACGGGCCTTGATGGAACCGCTCACGGGGAGGATGTCGTCACGTTTGAGCAGGACCCGCCCCGTCCGGATACCGCTCACGCGCTGCCACTCGCCGGCCTCGTCCAATGGCGACTCGATGAGCCCCCGCGCGGGCGCGGTCTCGGGGAAGGTCGCCGCAATCCAGGGCCGGAACCGCTCGAGGCGCGCCGCGGCGTCGTCGACCAAGGCCGGGTCCACCCCGGAAGCCGCCAGCCCCCGGGCGCTGTCCACCGCGGGATTCCACCATGTCAGGGGTTCCTCCCGGGCCAGCCGGGACAGCACGGGATCCGACGCACCCCTTGACCCGTGCTGCCTCGGCGGCTCCGTGGTGGGTTCGATCTCCGGCGTATCCATGGCCCCATCATGGCGCGGCATGCTCTCACAGGCCACCGACCGGGCTCAGCCCCCGAACTCCCGGTACTGCGCGGCCAACCGGACGGGAGCATTGGGGGCGCCGAAGCCCACGTAGCCGCCGCGGCGTTCCACGACCTCCACGAACACCTCGCCCAGCGTGGCCGTGTAGAAGTGCAGGAACTCCCCGTGCTCGTCCCGGTCGTAGAGCAGCCCGTGGGATTCGAGCTCGGCCACGAACTCAGGATCCAGATCGAAGCGGGCCACGAGGTCCTCGTAGTAGTTGCGCGGCACGGGCAGGAAGGCGAGCCCGCGGCGTCGTGCCCGGCGTGCCACCGCGACGACGTCCGAGCACGCGAGCGCCACGTGCTCCGGGTAGGCCGCGCCCGTGAAGGCGCCCTGCTCCGCGGCCATGGGCGCCACATTGAGGGGGATCCGCACGGTGTTGCCCTCCGAGCGCATGACCTGCGAGCGCACGAGTCCGGACGGCCCCGCGACCTCTTGCGAGGACGTGGGATGCAGGTTCAGCAGGGACGTCAGGAACAGCACCGCCTCGTCGTAGTGCTGCCACGGCTGGGCCAGGTTCACGTGGTCCACGCCCGTGATCAGGGCGCCCGACGCCGCGTCGTCCTGGTCCGCGCCGAACTCCCCGAGCCACGGGGGCACCCCATGGTTGCCGTGCGGGCCGAAGAATAACTCCGTCCCGTCCGGCGCGAGCACGCCGTGCAGCACGGTCTCGTCCGGCTGCTGGGCGCGATCCACGGCCCGGGCGAGCAGGCGTTCCGCGCGGTACGCGGCGAGGTCGGGATCCGCGACCTGGAAGCCGAGGGCCGCGAGCCGCGTGGGCTGCACGGTGGCCCCCGGGTCCTCCGAGACCACGATCCGCACCGGCCCCTGCGTCCACGCCTGGACCGAGTCCTTGGAGCGGTGGTGCCCGGCCAGGGAGAACCCCAGCTGATGTAGCAACCGGGTCACGCGCCCGAGCTCCCGGGTGCGCAGCTCCACGAAGTCCCAGTCGTCGGGGGTCTGCGGAGCGGGCAGATCGGTGAGCACGAGCGGCTCGCGCTCGGGTTCCCCGCCGGCGTCGCGCACGGCGTCCGCGGTCTGGTCCTCGAGCCAGCGCAGGGACCGCAACCCGTCCACGGCCGTGCGGTAGACGTCCGCCTGCCGGAACGAGTCGTTGAAGATCTCCAGGGACACGGGCCCGGCGTACCCGCACTCGTGCAGGCGGCCCAGCAGGTCCACCAGGTCGAAGTCCCCCTCACCCGGGAAGACCCGGTGGTGGCGCGACCACGAGAGCACGTCCTGTTGGAGCAGGGGCGCGTCCGCGAGCTGCACGAAGAAGATCTTGTCCGGGTCGCACTTTTCCACCCCGGCCACGGTGTCCCCGCGGGAGAAGATGTGGAAGCTGTCCAGGCACGTCCCGACCCGGGGGTGGTCCGCGAGTCCCACGATCCGGTGTGCGTGGCGCCAGTCGTTGACGTGCGCGCCCCACGCGAGAGCCTCGTAGGCCAGGTCGATCCCGTATTCGTCGGCGACGTCGCCCGCGGCCCGCAGCTGCTCGGCGATCGCCTGGTCGTCGTCCAGAACACCGGTAGCCACGTTCGAGCACACGAGCAGCACCGTGGTGCCCAGCCGGTTCATGAGTTCGCACTTGGCGCGCAGTCGGCGCAGGGAATCCGGGAACGCCTCCGGGGCCACCTCCACGCCGTCGCGGAACGGCTGGTACATGTCCAGGGAGAGCCCCAGCTCCGCTGCGAGCTCTCGGAGTTGTTCGGGCGACGACGGCGAGACCACCAGGTCCGGCTCGAAGACCTCGATCCCGTCGAACCCGGCGGAGGCCGCCGCCCGCATCTTCTCCTCGAGGGTTCCGGACAGGCACACCGTGGCGATACTGGTCCTCACAGGGCACCCTCCTGTTTCTCGTGGCTACGCTCACCCTCGGCAGCGGACGCGGGGACGGTAACGGCGTCGTCGCCCTGGCCGGTGAGCTCCAGGAAGTGCCGGCGCATGCGGGCACTGTCCGGGGCGACCCCCGTGATCAATGCAAATGCATCTACCGCTTGCCCCACGGCCATGTGTCCACCGTCCAGCACCGAGCACCCGAGAGCCCGCGCCGCCCGTACCAGGGGCGTCTCGAGCGGAAGGTAGATCACGTCCGCGACCCAGTGCTCCGGTCGCAACAGACCCACGTCGAAAGGCGTCCCGGGGTGATGGTGCATCCCCACCGGGGTCGCGTTGACCACGCCGTCGGCCGCCGCGATGTGCTCCGTGGCCTGTTCGGCCGTGACGGCTTCCACCACCGCGTCCGGATAGCGGGCGGCGAGTTCGTTCGCTCGCTCGGCGGCGCGGGCCACGTCCACGTCCACGAGACACAGCCGCTGCGCACCCAGGGACAGCAGGGCCTCGGCCACCGCGGACCCCGCCCCGCCGGAACCGAACTGCACCACGGACCCCACGGTCACGCCGGGCAGACCGTGCCCGAATCCGGTGGTGAACCCCGAGCAGTCCGTGTTGTACCCGATGAACTTTCCTTCCCGGATGAGCACCGTGTTCACGGCCTGGATGGCCTCGGCGCGCGGATCGATCTCGTCCAGGTGCTCGAGTACGAGCTGCTTGCACGGGTGCGTGATGTTGAAGGCGTTGAACCCCAGATCACGCCCGGCCCGCAAGAGGTCCCCCACACTCGTGCCGGGGCGTCCGATCACCCCCAGGTCCACGGGGCGGTAGAGGTAGCGCAAACCGTGCCGGTCCGCTTCGGCCTCGTGCATGGGCGGGGTGAGGCTCTGGGTGATGCCGTCGCCGATCAAACCCACCAGGTAGGACTCGTTGCGAGTGGACATGGGACTCCTTCCGGGGAGTGTGTGCCGTGGTCAAGAGGTGCGAATTCAGGGCCCGGGGAGCCCGGACCCGAACATCAGCTGCGCTGCGGAAGCACCACCGCGAGTCGGTCCGCGGCCTCCCGCAACAGGGGGACGTTCTGGATGAGCTCACTGGGATCGCACCGGTGTACGGGCGCGGCGAGCGCGAGCGCCGCCTGGAGGGGAGCACCTGGGGACATGACGGGCACGGCCAGGGCGGCCATACCGTCGTCGTGCTCCTGGTCCTGCAGGGCCCACCCCTGCTCCCGGACCTGCGTGAGGATCGCGCGCAAGCGCTCGCGGTCGGTGAGCGAGCGCTCCGTGCGCGCGCTGAGGTCGAGGGACGCCACGAGGTCATCGCGGACGCCCGGTGCGGTGAAAGCCAGCAGCACCCGGCCGAGCGCGGAGGTGTGCAGCTCCCCCCGGTCCCCCGGGTCCGTGGTGATGCGGTGGTGCGGGCCGTCCACGGTGTGCACGGTGAGGAAACGGTCCCCGTCCAGCACGGCCAGCAGACAGCTCTCACCGGTCGCCTCCACGACCTCCCGCATGACGGGCAGTGCGGTGCCGGCGTAACCCCTGGCCGTGGCCGCCTTCTGTCCCATCGCGAAGAGCAGCAGACCCAACCGGTACTGCTTGGTCGCGGGCTCGTACTCCGCGTACCCGGCGTCCACGAGGGTGCTCAGCAAGCGGTAACACGTGCTGAACGCGTAGCCGGAGTCCGCCACGAGTTGCCCGGCGGTCGCCCCGTGGGGGTACTCGGCCAGCATCTCGAGCAGCGCGAGCCCCTTGCGCACGGTTCCCGAACGGTCAGCGGCCCGGGACCGGCTACCGGCCCCGCCCGCCCCGGACTCCCGACCCGGTTTTCGGTCGCCTTCTCGCTCCGGTTCCCGGCCGGATTCCTGCTCCGGTTCCTGGGCCGCCGACGCCGCGACGCGCGGCTGCGATGCGCTGGGGCTCACGCTCAACTCCTGATTCGCTGACGGACATTCTTCTCGACCACTTGACGAACAGTGTGACCCACACCATTCTTGGTTTCAAGTATTCGGAAGTGATTTTCACTATTTGGCAATTGCCAACGCGATGACGCCCCACGGAAGGACCCGCTCATGAGCACGACCCCAGGACCGGATCAGCCGATCCACCCGCCGACCCCGGCGGCGTCGGCGTCGGCGGGACAACTGACCGACGCACGCCCCGAGAACGTCAAGACCCCCAAGAAGGCGGCGCTGGCCAGCTGGATCGGCTCCGCGCTCGAGTACTACGACTTCGCGGTGTACGGCACCGCGGCGGCGCTCGTGCTCAACCACTTGTTCTTCCCCAAGGACGCGTCCCCGGGTGTGGCCATCCTGTTGGCCATGGGCACCGTGGGCGTGGCCTACGTGGTGCGGCCGCTGGGGGCGCTCATCATGGGCCCGCTCGGTGACCGGATGGGACGCAAGTTCGTCCTGATGCTGACCCTGTTCATGATGGGCGGCGCCACGTTCCTGGTCGGGTGCCTGCCCACCTACGACCAGGTGGGCCTGTTGGCACCCGCCCTGCTCGTGCTGTGCCGCGTGATCCAGGGCCTGTCCGCCTCGGGTGAGCAGGCCAGTGCCATCTCGGTGTCCCTGGAGCACGCCCACGACCGCCACCGTGCGTTCACCACCTCGTGGACCCTGCAGGGGACGCAGTTCGGCACCCTGCTGGCCACCGCCGTGTTCATTCCGTTCACTCTGTTGCTGAGTGAGGAGCAGCTGTTCAGCTGGGGCTGGCGCGTCCCGTTCTGGATCTCCGCCGTGGTGGTCCTGATCGCCTACCTGATCCGCCGTCACCTGGAGGAGCCGCCCGCCTTCGAGGACGCCCAGGCCGAGACCCCCGGCGAGAAGCCCGCGACCCCGCTGGCCCTGATGCTCAAGTACCACAAGGCCGCCGTGATCCGGATCGCCGCCGCCGCGCTGATCAACACCGTCAACGTAGTGTTCCTGGTGTGGTCCCTGTCCTTCGCGACCTCGGTCGTGGGCCTGGAACGCTCCACCATGCTGTGGGTGTCCGTGCTCGCCAACTTCGTGGCCCTGTTCACCATCCCCGTGTGGGCGCTGCTCGCGGACCGGGTGGGCCGCAAGCCCATCTTCGTAATGGGTGTGATCGGTTCCTCGCTGCTCATGTTCCCCTATCTGGGCGCGGTGTCCTCCGGTAACTGGGTCCTGATCTTCCTCCTGGGTGCGGTGCTCTCCGGCGTGTTCTACTCCATGGCCAACGGCATCTGGCCGTCCTTCTACGCCGAGATGTTCCCCACCCGGGTCCGTGTGTCCGGGCTCGCGCTGGGCACGCAGATCGGCTTCGCGATCTCCGGCGGCGTGACCCCCTTCCTGGCCACCGCCGTGGCCGGCGCCGAGGGCGACGCCTGGCTCAACGTGGCACTCGTGGTCTGCGCCGCCGGTCTGATCTCGGTGATCGCCGCACTCACGGCCAAGGAGACCAAGTCCCGTTCGCTGCGCAACATCGACGACCTGCACACCAGCCGCACGGAGGCTCTCGAGGTCGTGGCACTGGACAAGCACAACGCCGCGGGCCGCTGAACGCTGCCCCGTACAACGACGCCGCGACGGCCGGGATCATCCCGACCGTCGCGGCGTCGTCACATCCAGTTGCGATCGCGACATCAGCCCCGATCAGTAGCACGGTTCGCGCTCCCCGGTGATGACGCTCAGAATGGCACTCCGCTGCTCAGGGCGATGTTCGCGAACGGGGTGCACTCACCTGTGCGAATGATCAGCTTGGCCCGCGGCAGCATGGCTTTGAGGTCCTCATGGGGAACGTCTCGGATCGGGCACTTGAGATCCCCCCACAGCCGAGAAGCCGCTAGGGCGCGCGCTTCTGTGGCTATGACCGCCGATTCGACCTCCAGGACGCGCATGACTGCGGCATACACGTTCGCAAAACTCGGGACCCCGGCGACGAGGGCGAGGTCCACCACAGCAGCGGAAACCGGAAGCGGCATCCCAGCATCCACGATGAATGTCAGGTCTGTGTGCCCCAAGAGCGACAAGCGATGGTTGAGCTCAGCGTTCAGGATTCCGTCCTTCAGCATGTCGCCCCCTCCTCATCCAACGTCGGTAGGCTCGCGCCCCGCTGCGGGTAGGACGACTGGGTCCCCGCGGACAGGACTGCCCCGGCCGCGAACCGAGCCGCGTACGAAACCGCCGCGTCCAGGCCGGCACCGTGGGCCAACCGTGCCGCAGCCGCACCGACGAACGCGTCACCTGCACCCGTGGTGTCCACGGCTTTCACATGGGCAGCCGCCACCGCGCGGAGGCCGGAGGGATCGCCCACGATCGCCCCCCGGGCACCGAGCGTCATGACGACGCTGGGGACGCCTGCTGCCAACAGTGCGCCCACCACCGCGGTCTCCCCCGAGCCAGATGGTTCCCCGCCCAGGATCCGTAGAGCTTCCACGCCCTCGTGCTCGTTGACAATGAGCGGATCGGCTTTGAGGAGAACGTGAACCGGGACATCGATCACGGGGGCGAGGTTAACCACGAGGCGCCCTGGGGCCCGTTGGGCTGCACGAGCCACGGTCTCCGCCGGGACTTCCCCCTGCAGCACCACAACACCCTCCAGACCGCCATCGTCCGCTACACGGTCGACGTCCTGCGCTGTGAGGCTCCCATTTGCCCCGGGGATCACCACGATGGAGTTCTCCGCGGAATCCTCCACCCAGATCAGGGCCGTGCCGGTCGGCACTTCCTGGCGCGTGAGGACAGCAGAGAGGTCCACTCCGTCGGAACGGAGGTAGGAGAGTGCTGTGGATGCGGCGTCGTCATCACCCACCGCGCCGATGAAGCGAACGGTCGCGCCCGCCCGGGAGGCTGCCAGGGCCTGGTTGGCGCCCTTGCCGCCAGGCGAAGTCACCAGCGAGGTACCTAGGAGGGTTTCTCCCTTGCCGGGTAATCGAGGAACCGTGGCGGTGACATCCGCATTGGTCGATCCCACCACGGTGACGTCGACGGAACCGGATCCCGTCGCTTGCGGCACGGACGAAAGGGAAGCCGTCGTAGGAACAGGCATCAGGACTCCTCGGCCTTGTTCTGGAATTCGTCCACATTGTCCTTGGTCACCGTGGTGACCGGCACGGGAACGCTGGCCTGCGGCGGCTCGCCGTGGATGACTCGAACGGCTTGCAGAACGGCCTGCCTGCCCAACTCCGCCGGACTCTGTGCGATGGTGCCTGAAAGCGTACCGACCCTCACGGCCTCGAGTGCATCCCCGCCACCGTCAAATCCGATGATCTTGACATCCGTGCCTGCACGAGAACCCAGTGCCACCGCGGCGCCCAGTGCCATCTCGTCATTGTGTGCATACACGGCATCGATGTCCGGGACCGCCTGCATCATGTTGGTCATCACGTCCAGGGCCTCCTCCCGATCGAAGTTGGCCGTCTGAGAGGTGACGACCTGCATTTCGGGGTATTTCCGAAGTTCCTTCAGGAACCCCTCCCCCCGGTCTCGCGTGGCAGAGGCACCCGGTTGGCCTTCCAAGACCGCGATCTTGCCTCTGCTATGCAGGAGGCCCGCCAGGAGCGTGGCAGCCTGCCGTCCACCGGCCACATTATCCGATGCGATGAAGCTGTCCGGCGTTCGGTCCGTGATGCCCCGATCCACGGCGATCAGGGGAATGCCCTGCTCCATGACTGCGGTAGCAGCAGGTTTGGCGGCGTCGGAGTCCACGGGGTTGACGATCACCGCGCGGGATCCGCTGACCGCGGCCGTCCGCATCTGATCCAACTGGCTCTCGGCATTGTCCTGGGCATTGACGACCGCTAGGTCTATACCCACTTCGCGAGCGGTGGCCGCGGCGCCATCCCGGAGGTCCGCGAAGAACGGATTGGACAGCGTGGACAGTGTCAGGGTGACCTTCGGTAAGGACCCTCCGGAGGCACACCCGGCGAGAGCCGCACCGGCAATGCCTGCCAGGCCCAGATTGAGCAACTGTCGTCGTGTTGGTTGCTTCATGGTTTTTCCGTCCCCCTCACAACCGCGCGTTCTTGCGACGAATCACATCGAAGAGCACCGCGATCGCAATCACTACACCGATGACCACCTGTTGCCAGAACGGGGAGACGTTGAGGAGGTTCAGGCCGTTGCGGATCACGGCCAGAACCAAGGCACCCACGAGGGTGCCGGAGATCCGCCCTACGCCACCGGACAGAGATGCCCCACCGATGACCACGGCGGCAATGGCATCAAGTTCGGCGCCGGTGCCGATGGTCGGCTGCACCGAGTCAAGCCGCCCTGCAGTGACCATGCCCGCCAATCCGGCGAAAGCACCTGAGAGCACGAACACGAATACGACAATGCGTTTGACTGGAATTCCCGACAGCCGAGCAGCTTCAATGTTGCCGCCCACCGCGTACATGTAGGCCCCGGCCACGGTGAAGCGCAGGATGAACGTGGCGATCAGACCCGCGATGATCAACACCACGATTGGCACGGGAATGCCCCCCAATTCACCACCCAGTACGGCCATCTGCCTGGGCGCCTCGACCGGGCGACCATCGGAAATCACCATGGTCAGACCGCGGGCCACCGACATCATGGCCAGAGATGCGATGAAAGCGGGGAGTTTCCCGTACGCCGCCGCGATACCGGTGACCGCCCCCGTCACCGCTCCGACCGCCAACCCGAGAACTATCGTCAACATGTCCGGTAAGCCCCAATTGGCGACCATCGATGCAGACGCCATCGCAGAAAGCGCCGCAACCGATCCCACGGAGAGGTCAATACCCGCCGCCACGATGACAAAGGTCATTCCGAAGGCGAGGATGGCAATCGTAGCCACCTGTTCACCGATATTGATGAGGTTCTGCCCGCTCAGGAAAGCAGGCGAGGCAATGGCCATGATGACGGCCAGGACGATCAACCCGATGAGAGCACCGTTGTTCGCCGCGAAATTTTTGAGGTCAAATCCTCGCCGGTTCGATGCCCCTGTTGAGATGCTGTTCATGCTTGTTCTCTCGTCTCTCGTTCCAGAGTGTGAATAGCGCGCTCTGCACTCGCGTCACTGTGGGAGTTGGACACAGCCAGAGCCATGACAGAGTCCTCCGTGGCCTGCTCACTGGATAGCTCACCGGAAACTCGCCCTTCGGACATCACCAAGATGCGGTCTGACATCCCGAGCACCTCCGGCAGTTCGGAGGAGACGAGCAGAACCGCTCCCCCGGCATCGGTGACATCCCGGATCAGCTCGTAGATCTCCACCTTTGCCCCCACATCGACTCCTCGTGTGGGCTCGTCCAGAAGCAAGATCCTGGATCCGGCTGCTACCCACCGCGCGAAAACCACCTTTTGCTGGTTACCGCCCGACAGATCCCGCACGTGTTGATCGATGTCTCGCATGCGCACCCGCAGCTTTGCCGCGACATCCTGCGCACGGCGGCGCTGGCCCGCCCGGTCCACCAGGCCCGCCTTCGCAGTGCGGCCCACCGTGGCGTAACCGATGTTGTGTGTCACGGACGCATCCAGGACGAGCCCCTGATGCTTCCTGTCCTCCGGAACGTGACCGATCCCGGCTTGCACTGCCGCCGCGACATCACCCGCAGGTAGGTCCTGTCCAGCGATCGTTACGGACCCAGTGCGCTTCTCGGCTCCCGCGATCGCACGAATCAATTCCGTACGGCCCGCACCCACCAATCCGGCGATCCCCACGACCTCACCCTGGTAGAGGGAGAAGCTCACATCTTTCACCAGATCCCCCGCGGAAACCCCTCGCACGCAGAGCAACTCCTCGGCGTCGTCGTCCCGGCGGCGAGGACGACGGGGAAACTGCTCGCTGAGTTCGCGGCCCACCATCAGACGGATGAGTTCATCCTCGGTCGTGGACGCGGCGACTTCCGCTACGGCAAGGCCGTCCCGGAGGACCACCACGGTATCCCCTACCCGTGCGATCTCGTCCATATGGTGGCTGATGAAGACCATTCCAACCCCGCGCGCTTTGAGCTCATCGATGACTGCGAAGAGCGCGGCGGACTCGGTGCCGGTCAGGGCGGCCGTCGGCTCGTCCAGAATGAGAATGCGAGCGTTCAGTGACAAGGCCTTGGCCACTTCGACCAGCTGTTGACGGGCCACACCCATATCCCCGAGGTTTGCTGATGGATCCAAGTCCATACCGATGCGAGCCATGGCATCGCGCGCAATACGAGCCAGCTTCTTCCGGTCCACCACACCGAACTTCCGGGGCTCTCGCCCTAAGGAAATGTTCTGAGCGACGCTCATAGTGGGGACGAGATTGAGTTCTTGGTGGATGGTCGCGATGCCCAAGCGCTCGGCCGCTCTCACATGCGGTAGGTGGACCTGTGTGCCATCGACGATGATTTCACCTGAATCCGGCTGGTAGATCCCGGACATCATCTTGATCAGCGTCGATTTTCCCGCACCATTTTCGCCGAGCAGGACGGTTACCTGCCCCGGGTGGATGGCAACACTGACATCCTCGATCACACGGACCGATCCGAACGACTTGGAAACATTGCGTAACTGCATCAACGGTTCACTCATTGGTCATCGCCTCCCTTCTTGTCCTGCTTGTTGATTGAACTGACATCGAGGAAGGACGGTACGGCGCCACGGATCCTCGCTTTTCGAAGTGAGTGGGATGACGCACGATGCTTCCCTTGCTACTGGGGGTTCGGTCCAGCAACAACGACACCGCTTCTGCGCCCATTGCCTCTACGTCCTGGACGATTGCGGAAAGCTGCGGGTTGCACAGCCGGAACGCCTCAAGGTCGTCGTGCGCCACCACCGAGATGTCCTCGGGGACTCTCACGCGGCGCTCATTGAGGGCGGCCATAGCGCCCATCGCCATTGGCCCGTCAGCGATGATCACAGCGCTCGGACGTCGTGCACCCGGTAGAGAGAGCAGGTGTTCGATTCCCCGGCGACCCGAGCCTGGCTGGAAGTCACCCTCGTACACGAGCTCGGCAACCGTTGAGCGTCCTGTGTCCCCAAGAATCGACTCGTAGGCATGGCGTCGTTCCCGGCCCGTGGATGAACTCGTGGGGCCTGCGATCAGCGCGATGCGCTCATGACCCAAGGCCAGAAGTTCTTCCACGGCCTGAGTAATACCTCGGGTATCCGGCACGACCGCCGGAACGTCCAACTTCGACACCACGCGGTCCACCAAGACCAAAGGAATGCCCGCTTGTTCTACGGCCTCAAGGGCTTTGGGCCCCCTAGCAGTGTCACGCTGGCCCTGGGGCACGACGATCAACCCGTCAACGTTGTGGGACATCAGGAGCCTCACCGCCGCTTCCTGGGTTTCCAGGCGTTCGTCAGCGGCCGAGATCAGAGTGACCAAGCCCCGCTCACGAGCATGGCGTTCCACGGCGTGTGCGAGATCCGCGAAGTGAGGATTCCGAATGTCTGGGATCAGTAATCCGATCGAGCCCGTCCGAGAACTGCGGAGCGCGCGAGCCTGAACATTGGGACGGAAGTCCAGTTGCGCCGCAGCTGCCGTGACGGCTTCACGAGACGCTGCGCTCGTTGCCGGGCTTCCTGAAAGCACCCGGGACGCTGTGGCCACGGAAACCCCCGCAGCTGCGGCGACATCTCGAAGCGTGCTGTGGGATCGCGGGGTATGCGACTGCGGCTGTGCCACGCCGAGCTCCTTTGCTCGTGGGGGGACACCATGTGGAAACGATTCCATGGAATCGTTTCCACACTCTGCCACATGAGTGTGATGCAGGACAACCCCTGATGTGTCCCGCCACACTAGCGGGTGTCTCGTGTCGAGATACCGCGCTGCCGCGACGACGCCGCGCGGCCCCGTCCTCAGACGTCCCGGCGGCGTCCGGGCGGGCGGGTCGCGTGGATGGCGACCGAGACCAGCAGGGCGGCCACCCCGGCCCCGAGGGTGAGCAGGAACCCGTGCCGCGGCACGACCGACAGGACCCCGCCCAGTGCCGAGCCGAAGGAGACCCCCAGGACCAGGCAGGTCGTGAGCATGGTCATGACGCTCGCGATCCGGTGGGACGGGGCCACGCGCTCACCGCGCGTGTAGGCACTGACCAGGATGGAGCCGACGCCCAGGCCGATCACCGTGAACAGCAGCGCCAGACCCACCGAGCCGGGGACCGGCAGCAGTAGGACGGACACCAGCACCACGAGAAGTGCTCCGCCGGCCACGCGCCATGCGAGCGGCACGCGCTCCGGGAGCCGGGACACCAGCACGCTCGCCACGGCGCTGCCCAGCCCCATGAAGCCGTAGATGATGCCCGTGTAGGCATCGGTCCCTCGGGCCGCGTTGATCGCGGTGAGTGCGGTTTGCGTGGAGCCGAAGACCGTGCCCACGCACAGGCACGCGAGCATGGGCGGGAGGACGGCCTTCAGGCGGATCCGTGGGGCGGTGCCGTCGGTGAGGGTGGGCGTCTGCGCGTCCACCTTCATGCCGCGGCGGCTCACCAGGTAGGCGATGAAACACCCCTGACCCACCACGACCCACGTCATGAGCACCAAGAGCGCCGGATTCGGGCCGAGTACACCCACCAGGATCCCGGCGATCACGGGCCCCAGGATGAAGCTGATCTCGTCGCACGCGGTCTCGTACCCCAAGGCCTTGCCCACCAGGCCGGGGGTGTCCCGGCGCCTGGCCAGGGCGGACCAGCGGGCCCTCGCGATGGCTCCCACCTGGGGGTTCGCGGCGCCGACCACCGCGGCGCACACCAGGATCAGTGACCGGGGCGCGTCGTGAAGGACCACTGCGAGCAACGATCCCATCCCGAGCAGTTGCACCACGGTGGCCGCGAGCACCACGGGCAGGGGTCCGAAGCGATCCACCAACCGCCCGATCACGGGCGCGCCCACGGCGGAACCGAGTCCCGCGGCGGCCACGGTGATCCCCGCGAGCCCCAGGCCCAGACCGGCCCCGCTCACGTACAGCAACAGACCCAATTGCACCGTGGCGGCGGGGAGCCTGCCAACCAGCGCGGTGATGAGGAAGGGCCATCCGCCCGCAGCCGCGAGGGACAGTGAGTCCTGGGCGGATTCAGGGACGGCGGGTGGGCGAGTGCTCACGGATTCTCCTGGGTACGACCGACGCCGCGCACCCGACCACACGCGCGGATAATCCCCTGACGACACCTCGATGTTACCCGGGGGCCATCGGGCCGCGGTCTCTACTGCACCCTCGTGGCCCAGCGCGCCAAGTCGGCCCAGGTCCGAGGCAAGCGCTTCGTCCACGTCGACTGCACGGAGTATTCCCGGCCCATCCTCGAACGGACGGGCCTGATACCGATCACTTCGGTCACCGCCGCGACGTGGCGCCGAGGCTGATGACAGGGCAATTCGTCGAGCCCGAGCGGTTGTTGGGGCCGATCAAGGGTCAGCTATTTTGTGCAGTTGACGTAGTCGAGGAATGCGAAGTGGAGCAAAAGCAGCATCACCCCCCGCGAATCGGCATTTGCTCAGCTAAAGCAGGGGGGTCAGCCGCTCGTCCGAGGGTCCCCGGGCTGAGGCGCCAGTCACGACCCAAGAAACGCAGGAGGGTGGGGGGGGGGGGGGGGGCGGGGGGGGGGCCCGCGGGGGGGGGCCGGGGGGGGGGGGGGGGGGGCCGGGGGCGGGGGGGGGGGGGGGGGGGCGGGGGGGGGGGGCCCCCGGCGGCGGGGG
>NZ_LZMM01000070.1:0-11716 GCF_001665945.1 Kocuria sp. ICS0012
CCCGCCCCCCCCCCCCCCCCCCCCCCCCCGCCGCCCCCCCCCCCCCCGCCCCGCCCCCCCCCCGCCCCGCCCACCGGGGGGGCCCGCCGCCCCCCCCCCCCCCCCCCCCCCCCCCCCCCCCACGACTCCCGAGTACGACGAAGGCCGGGGTGGCGTGTGCCGTCCCGGCCTTCGTCGTACCGGAAACCGCGTCGTAGCGGTCACCGGCGGTTGTCAGGAGCGGCCGTTGAACAGGCTGGTGACCGATCCGTCCTCGAAGACCTCCTGGATGGCACGGGCGATCAGCGGGGCGATCGAGAGCACCTCGAGGTTCTCGAACTGGTGCTCCGGGGGCACGGGCAGGGTGTCGGTCACGGCCACCTTGTCCGCCCCGCACGAGGACAACCGCTCCACGGCGGGACCGGAGAACACGGCGTGCGTAGCCGCAATGATCACGTTCTTCGCGCCCTGGTCCTTGAGCACCTTCACGGCGCCGGTGATCGTTCCGCCGGTGTCGATCATGTCGTCGATCAGCACGCACGTGCGGCCCTTGATGTTGCCCACGACCTCCTTGGACACCGCCTGGTTGGGCACGGTGATGTCCCGGGTCTTGTGCACGAACGCGAGCGGGGCACCGCCCAGGCGCTCGGCCCACTGCTCGGCCACGCGCACACGGCCGGTGTCCGGAGACACCACGGTCACGTTGTCCACATCCACCACGGAGCGCACGTAGTCGCTCAGCAGCGGGATGGCCATGAGGTGGTCCACGGGTCCGTCGAAGAAACCCTGGATCTGCGCGGTGTGCAGGTCCACGGACATCAGCCGGTCCGCGCCCGCGGTCTTGTAGAGGTCCGCGATCAGGCGAGCGGAGATGGGCTCGCGGCCGCGGTGCTTCTTGTCCTGGCGCGCGTACGGGTAGAACGGGCTGACCACGGTGATGGACTTGGCGGATGCCCGTTTGAGGGAGTCCAGCATGATGAGCTGCTCCATCAACCACTGGTTGATGGGAGCGGGGTGGGACTGAATCAGGAACGCGTCCGCGCCGCGCACCGACTCACCGAAGCGCACGTAGGTCTCACCGTTCGCGAAGTCGTACGCGTCCGTGGGGACCAGTTCGGTGCCCAGCTCACGGGCGATGTTGTTGGCGAGCTCGGGATGGGCCCGACCCGAGAGCAGAACCATGCGGTTCGAACCCGTGTTGGTGATGCCGGTCATGTGAACTCGCTTTCCTTGAATTCCTGTGGATCACTGCTCGCGTGCCGTGCGCCCGGACTCAGGCGTGGTCGTCGCGGTCAGAGTCTTGAGCGGCCTGGGCCGCGCGTGCCGCCGCGGTTCCGGGACGGTGCTCCTGCACCCATCCTTCCACGATGACCTGCTTGCCCTCCGTGAGCACCAGGGCCCCGGCGGGGACGTCCTTGCGCACGGTGGTCCCGGCACCCGAGTAGGCGCCGTCGCCCACGGTCACGGGGGCCACGTACATGTTGTCCGAACCCATGCGGACGTCGTTGCCGATCCTGGTGTGGTGCTTGGCCACGCCGTCGTAGTTCACGAAGACCGAGGCCGCGCCGATGTTGGAGTTCTCCCCGATCGTGGCGTCCCCCACGTAGGACAGGTGCGGGACCTTGGAGCCGCGTCCGATCGTGGCCTTCTTGGTCTCCACGAACGTGCCGATCTTGCCGTCCTCGCCCAGGACCGTGCCGGGGCGCAGGTACGCGAAGGGGCCCACCGTGGCGCCCGCGCGCAGCTCGGAATCGCTGCCGTGGGTGCGCGTGACGTGCGCTCCGCGGCCCACGATCACGTCGGTCAGGGTGGTGTCGGGGCCCACGACGGCGTCCTCCGCGACCCGCGTACGCCCGTGCAGTTGGGTCCCGGGTAGCACGGTGCTGTCCGCCTCGAGCTCCACGGTGTCGTCGATCCACGTGGTCGCGGGGTCCACGATGGACACCCCGTTGCGCATGTGCATTTCCAGGGTGCGCTGGTTGAGGTAGTGCCCCAGTGCCGCGAGCTGGACGCGGTCGTTGGCGCCCTCGAGCTCCATGTAATCCGTCATCTTCAAGGCGTCCACGCGGTGGCCGGCCTCGCGCGCGAGACGCGGGACGTCCGTGAGGTACTTCTCCGCCTGGGCGTTGTCGGTGTCCACGCGGGAGAGCGCATCCCGCAGCACCGCGGCGTCGAACGCGAAGATCCCGGAGTTGACCTCGCTCACGGCACGCTCGGCGTCCGTGGCGTCCTTGAACTCCTTGATCTCGGCGAACTCGCCGCGCTCGTCCCGCAGGATCCGGCCGTACTTGCCGGGCTCGGGGTGATCGGCGGTCAGCACCGTCACGGCGTTGCCGTGGGAATCGTGGTGCGCCACGAACTCGCGCAGCGTGTCCACCATGAGCAGGGGGACGTCCCCGTAGGTCACCAGCACAGTGCCGCTCACGGGGGTCTCGGCGTCGAGGACCTCGAGGCCCGCGTCCACGGCGGAACCGGTACCGGGGACGTCCGACTGGTCCGCGGTCAGGACCTCGGGATCCACGGCCGCGATGTGCTCGGCCACGAGATCGCGCTGGTGACGGATCACGGCCACGATGCGCTGCGGCGCGAGCTCGCGGGCCACCTTCAAGGCGTGGCCGAGCATGGAACGACCCCCGATCTCATGCAGGATCTTGGGGGTCTTGGACTTCATGCGGGTGCCCTTACCCGCGGCCAGGACGATGACGGCGGCGGGGTTCTGCCCGGTGCTCGCGGTGTCAATGGTGCTCACGGAGCAGACTCCTCTGGTTGCTCGTGAGGCGGTGGGGGCCATCTACGCCTCGATGTATCGTGCGTTCCGCCACTAGGACTCGAACCTAGACTCACGGCTCCAAAGGCCGGTGTGCTGCCAATTACACCATGGCGGAGCGTTGTCACCCGCGGGCGCCAACATGTGCGTGCGCCCGGAGGACGCACGAGACGTCACTTTATCATCTGCATTCAGCGCGTCAGCACGAGCAGAACCCGCCCCGCTGCACGGTTCTCCTCGAATCCGGGGAGCCCCCGGGACAGGGTCTCGGCGTCCTCCACGGTGATCCCGCGCACGAGCACGGGGGCGCGTGCGGCGGCGCGGCGCACGTACTCCCACGCAGCGTTGTCGGCCTGTCCGGCGGCCCGGGAACGCGAGACGTCCCACGCCATGGAGGTGACGTCCGGGGCGGTGACGTCCAGCGTGCCGTTGTCGTACTCGCGGTCCAGCAGGGCCATGAGCATGCCCACTTCCTCCACGATCGTACTGTTCTGCACCATGAGCTTGACCTGGCGGTGGGACGCTGCTTCCGCGAGCGCGGCGAGCATCGAGTACAGCCGCCGCCTTTGCCGCCCCCGGTGCGCCACCCCGCCCAGGGCGAGCACGAGCCACCCGGCGCCCACACCGCGGCACAGCTCCAGGGCGTCGTCCACGGCCGCGAGCACGCCCTCGTCGGGGATGTCGTCGTCCACGGCCACGGGCGCGCGCAACAACAGGGGTTCCGCGCCGGCCTCGCGCAGGCGTAGAGCGGCCTGGCGGCGCACGAGCGAACCCATGTGCGGCCCCACGGGGTGGTCCCCACCGATCGTGATCTCCACCGGCCCCGGGAACTCACGGATCCGGGCCACCGCCGCGGCGAGGCCCTGGGGATCGTCCAGGACGGTTCCCACGGGCGTCTCCCCGCGTCCTGTTGCGTCGTGCATGGCACACAGTCTCGCACGCCCGTGGGACGGGGGACGACGCCGCGGCAAGTCGTCCCGGGCACGGTCGCGGCGTCGTCGTATCCCGGGTGTGGGGCGGCGTCACGGGCCGCGCGGCCGGCACGACGACGCCGCGGCCCGTCGGTGCGCGCTTGTATCCTTGCCGGGTGGCTCATCTGATCGGCGGAGAAAACTTACATCTCGAGTACCCCACCAAGACCGTGTTCGACTCGGTCACCGTGGGGATCGACGAGGGCGACCGGATCGGGATCGTGGGTCGCAACGGGGACGGCAAGTCCACTCTCATGCGACTGCTCGCGGGGCGCATCGCACCGGACTCCGGGCGGGTGACCGTGCGCAGCGGGACGACCGTGGGCATGCTCGACCAGGCCGACACGCTGGACCCGGACCAGACCGTGGGCCACGCCGTCGTGGGGGACGTGCCCGACTACGTGTGGGCCGCGGATCCCAAGGTGCGGGACGTGATCTCCGGGCTCGTCTCGGACGTGGACTGGGACACCCCCGTGGGGCAGCTCTCGGGCGGGCAGCGCCGCCGGGTCGCGCTCGCGAGCCTGCTGACCGGCGACTGGGACGTGATCTTCCTGGACGAGCCCACCAACCACCTGGACGTGGACGGCATCACGTGGCTCGCGAAACACCTCAACAACCGCTGGTCCAGGAACGCCGGCGCGCTCGTGGTCGTGACCCACGACCGCTGGTTCCTGGACGCCGTGTGCACCGACACGTGGGAGGTCCACGACCGGATCGTGGAACCCTTCGAGGGCGGGTACGCGGCGTACGTGCTGCAGCGCGTAGAGCGCGACCGGCAGGCCGCCGTGGTGGAGCAGAAGCGGCAGAACCTCATGCGCAAGGAGCTCGCATGGCTGCGCCGCGGGGCACCCGCGCGCACGTCCAAGCCCAAGTTCCGCATCGACGCCGCCAACCAGTTGATCTCCGACGTCCCGCCGCCGCGCGATTCCGTGTCGCTGTCCCGCATGGCGGTGTCCCGGTTGGGCAAGGACGTGGTGGACATCGAGGACGTGTCGGTGGAGTTCCCCTCCCCCGCCGTTTCCGGTTCCGCGGGTTCGTCCGGTCCGTCCGGCCCTTCCGCGGACGACGACGGCGCCGCGACTGCCGCTTCGTCGGGCGCCTCTTCGCCTGGCGCCTCCGGGCGGACACGCGTGCTGCAGGACGTCACGTGGTTGATCGCCCCCGGGGAGCGCACGGGCATCCTGGGCGTCAACGGCGCGGGCAAGTCCACGCTCCTGGGGCTCGTCACGGGTGCCGTGGAGCCCACCACGGGGCGGGTCAAGCGCGGGAAGACCGTCAAGATCGCGACCTTGACCCAGCAGCTCGCCGAGCTCGAGGACGTCGCGAACGACCGGGTCTCGGACGTCGTCGCCCGGAAGAAGACCTCCTACGTGACCGACGGCAAGGAGATGACCCCCACCCAACTGCTCGAGCGGCTGGGGTTCTCGTCCGCGCAGCTGAAGACCCCGGTCAAGGACCTCTCGGGTGGACAGAAGCGGCGCCTGCAGTTGCTGCTCATCCTGCTGGACGAGCCCAACGTGTTGATCCTGGACGAGCCCTCCAACGACCTGGACACGGACATGCTCGCCGCCATGGAGGATCTCCTGGACACGTGGCCCGGGACCCTGCTGGTGGTCTCCCACGACCGCTATCTCCTGGAGCGGGTGACCGATCAGCAGTACGCGGTAATCAACGGCCGGTTCCGGCACCTGCCCGGCGGGGTCGAGGAGTACCTCAACCTCTCGGCGACCGCGGCGTCCGGCACCGCAGCCGGTTCCTCCGGGGCGTCCAACCCGCTTGCGGCGTCCTCTTCCTCCTCTGGCACTGCCCCTGCCTCCGACGGCGCCGCCCCCTCCGAGCCGCGGCTGTCCGGCGCGCAGGCGCGGGCCGCGCAGAAGGAACTGGGCGCCGTCGAACGCAAGATGCAGAAACTCGGCGAGCAGATCGAGGCATTGGACGGGACCATGGCCGCCGCGGACCCCTCGGACTTCGAAGGGCTCGGCAAGCTGGCGGCGCAGAAGTCCGATCTGCAGGAGCAGCTGGACGAACTCGAGCTGCGATGGCTCGAGCTGGGCGAGGCGCTGGAGTAGACGAGCGAGCCGGAGCTCACTCGCTCCAGGGATTCGCCTTGATGATCTCCACGAAGTTGTCGCGCTTGAATTCCGGGTCGAAGTGCTCCAGCACGTCCGCGTTCATGTTCCCGAACGTGGAGTGCGGGCGGTGCACGTTGGCGTCGTTGAACGCCTTGAGGATCTGGTTCTTGAAGTCCGGGCGGGGATGGACCTCCACCACGGCCTGCCGTTGGGCGTCCGTGAGCTCGTCGAAGTGCATGCCCAGCACGTCCGTCTCCACACCCGCACTCACGAGCGCGATCTCCGGGGCCATGAACTCGGGCACCCCTGGGGTCGTGTGCAGCGCGATCCCGAGCCACGCGTTGTGCGCCCGCTCCTGCGACGCACCGCGTTCCAGGAGGAAATCGCGGACCTCGTTCGCGCCGTCCACCTCGAAACGCAGCATGGAGTCGGAGTAAGTATCCGTGAGGCCGCGATCGTGGAACATGGCCGCCGCATACAGCAGCTCGTGGTCCACGCTCAGGTCCTGGGCCTGCCCCACGAGCGCGCCGAAGAAGAACACGCGGCGGGAGTGGTGGTAGAGCAGGTCGTCCTCGTTGTCCCGGATGTACTCGGTGATCTCCCGGGCGAGTTTGCTGTCAGGGACGGAGATGCCGGAAATGGTGTCGGTCATGAGCTGACTCCTGTTCTGGGCGGGCCGTGCATGGGCGGGCAGGGGCCGCTGCAGCTGAGGAGCCGCGCTGCCCCACCTTTCCATTGTGGGCTCGCTGCACACCCGTCCGCCAGGTCCACAGTGACAGGAACCCCTCGGATTCGGACATACTGAACACATGACAGCCCGCCATCACGTCGTCGTTCTGCTGTTCCCCGGGGTCACCCTGCTGGACGTCTCCGGACCCGCTGAGGTTTTCGCCGCGGCCAACTCCGCGGGTGCCGACTACGCGGTGCGCTTCGTCTCGCCGTCCGGCGGAGACGTCGAGACGTCGGTGGGCGCGCGGATCGCGACCGAATCACTCGCGGATCTGGAGGGCGCACCCCGGATCGGCACGCTGCTGGTGGCCGGTGGAGAATCCCTCGCCACGCGCCCGGTGCCGGACGGCGTCGTCACGGCAGTGCGCGCCGTCGCCGACCATAGCGACCGCGTGGCGAGCGTGTGCACCGGGGCGTTCGCGCTGGCCGAGGCGGGCCTGCTCGACGGACGCCGGGCCACGACCCACTGGCGTCACGCCGCCGAGCTGGCCCGCCGCTACCCGGTAGTGACCGTACACCCCGACGAGCTGTACGTGCGGGACGGAGCCGTGTTCACGAGCGCGGGCATCTCGTCCGGGATCGACCTCGCCCTGTCACTCGTGGCCGTGGACCACGGGCGGAACTTGGCCCACGGCGTGGCCCGGGAACTCGTGGTCTACATGCAGCGCGCGGGAGGGCAGTCCCAGTTCTCGGCCGCGCTGGACTGGCCCGCGCCGTCGTCCGCTCCCCTGCGCGAGCTATGCGCCGATATCGTGAGCGACCCCGCGGCCGCACCCCCGGTGGCGGAGCTGGCCCGGCGCGCGCACATGAGCGTGCGCCATCTGAGCCGGCTGTTCACCGCGGAGCTGGGCGTATCGCCGGGGAAATTCGTGGAACAGGTCAGGGTCGAAACCGCCAAGTCTCTGCTGGACCGCGGGCACGGCGTCATGGACACCGCGCGACTGTCCGGCTTCGGCACGGACGAAACCCTTCGCCGCGCGTTCGTGCGGCACTTCGGCGTCACGCCCAGCTACTACCGCGGCCGCTTCCCGACCGATCCAGTCCGGGAGCCTTACAGGTCCACGACCTCGAACTCGAGCAGCGACGCACCCGTGGCCACCGGTTTGCGCTGACCCCCGGCGTGGGCGGCCTGGGCATTACCGTCCCGCCACGCCTCGAAGTCCCCCTGGGTGGCCCACGTGGTCACCACGAAGTAGCGATTCTCCCCCGCGACCGGGCGCAACAGCTGGAACCCCTCGAAACCGGGCTCACCGTCCACCGCGTGCTTGCGCGCCGCGAACCGGGCCTCGAGCTCGGCGCCGGCACCCTCGGGGACCTCGATGGCATTGATCTTCACCACGGACATGACTGCCTCCTGTCGTTCGTCATCACTTCTCTCCCAGGCTAACGACGCCGCCTGACCGGTTACTGCGACGAGGTTCCGGACCAGGCGGCGTCACCCGGCGACGTCGGACACGAGTTCGAACTCGGCGCAGCCCTCCGCGACGTCGGCCCGCACGAGACGCACCCGGACCTCTTTGCCGAGCGGCAAATCGGGGGCCTTGAGGATGACCTCAACGGCAGGTTCGCGGATGACGATGGTGCCGCGAGCGCCGTCGTCCTTGACCTCCACCACGGTGGCCGTGAATTTCTCGCCCACGTGCGCGGACAGCGCCAGCGTCTCGACCATGTTCACGATCCCGCGCTCGTACGCCGAGGCCTTGCGCGCGGACGCCTCCATCTCGGCCGGCAGCTGCGGCAGCGCCTCGAGCACCCATTCGGGAACGGGGTTCCCGGCGCTGATCGCGAGGCACACCTCGCTCCCGTAGCGGTCCACGAGTCGGCGCAGCGGCGCGGTCACGTGCGCGTACGACGTCGCGAGGGCCGAGTGTTCGCGATGCTCCGGGGCCGCGCCGTGGAACGCCTCGTAACCGGCCCCCCGAAACAACAGGGTGCACGCGTGCAGCATGGCCGCGTGGGTCCCGAGCTGCGGATCGAGTGCGCGCACGAATTCCGGGTAGCTGACGTCCTCGGGCCACGGGATGCGCAGGGCGGCCGCCGTGGCCCGCAGTTTGCGGATCGCGGAGTCGGCCGCGCGGGGCAAGATGCGCAACAGGCCCGTGCCGGCGTCGAGCATCAACTGCGCGGCGGCGATACCCGTGAGCAGCGAGATCTGGGCGTTCCACCCCTCCACGGGCAGCGCACTGCGGTGGACCACGCGCCACTGCTCGTGATCGATCACCACTTCCTGCTCGGGGATGCGCAGGCTCACCCCGCCGCGTTCCCGTTCGATCCGTTCCCGTAATTGCCCCACGGTGCGCAACAGTGTGAGGGACGGGCCCGCGGTCCCCGCGTCCAGCCGATCCTGTACTTCTCGATAGGTCAGCTGGGCGCGGCTACGCACGAGGGCCCGCCGCACCGATGTGCTGCGGAGTGCGCCCTGTTCGTCCAGCCCCAGTTCCCACAGCACGGCGGGGCGCACGGTGTGCGGCAGCAGACTCGCGGCGTCCTCCGAGAGTTCGGGAGGGTGCAACGGCGTGCGCTGGTGCGGGGCGTAGAGGGTCTGGCCGCGGCGGTGGGCCTCGACATCGATCGGATCGCCCGGGTGCACGAACGCGGCGACGTCGGCGATCGCGTACCACACGGTGAAACCCGTATCCGCGGTGTCGATGAGCACCGCTTGGTCCAGGTCCCGGGAGCCCTCCGGGTCGATCGTGACGAGCTCGAGGTCCGTGCGGTCCAGAGACGGTAGGCGCGGTGCGGCGGCAGCGGCCACAGCGGCGTCGTGCACGGCCGGTGGGAAGTCGTCGGGGATGTTGAGCTCGTGACGCAGGGCCTCGAGTGCGCGCACGAGTGGCTCGGGAACGGGATGGACCTGCTGCGGACGGATGGCCAAGACTGACTCCTCACCCGGGGGCTCGGGGAGTGCACCGCCCGGGCCGGCCCAGACCTCGAAACCGTGGTGACGCGCCTACCTTGACCCGATTCTGCCCCGGGACACCCCGGCGGGCGGGTTCATTCGCGCGATTCGACCCGCGCGCCGGGCACGGGGCCGGCCACGGCGAGGGCGTGGCGGTGTTCCCGCACGAAGTCGAGCACGAGGCGGCGCGCGGCATCCCGCGAGCGCACCAGGAAACACACCGTGGGGCCCGACCCGGAGACCCATCCGGCGAGCGCACCCAGTTCCACGCCGTGGTTGAGCAGCCCCTCGAGTTCGGGTAGCAACTGGATCGCGGGGCCCTGGAGGTCATTGCGGATCCGGGCGGCGAGGGCATCGGGGTCCGCGTCGGCCAAGGCCGTGAGCACCGCGGTGGGGACGGGGTCGGGGGCGATGCCGGTGCGCGGGGCACTCCTCCTCGACGCGTTCGTCACCGTGTGATTGGCATCCCACTGGCGGTACACGGCCGGTGTGGACAGGCCCTGGTCCTGGGGGACGAACACGAAATGCAATTGCTCCTCCGCGGCCACCGACTCCACCTCGGTTCCCGTGCCGCGGCCGATCGCGGCACCTCCCAGGAGCATGAACGGCACGTCGGCGCCCAGGCCGGCGCCCAGTCGGAGGAGTTCGTCCGTATCCATTGGGGCGACGCCCGCGTGGCGGGCCACAAGGTGGTTGACCGCCACGAGCGCGGCGGCAGCGTCCGCGGATCCCCCGCCCATGCCGCCGGCGACCGGCACGGCCTTGCGGACATGTAGCTCGAGTCCGGGCACGGGGACGTCCAGCGCCTCGCACACCGCGAGCGCGGCCTTCACGGCCAGGTTCGTCCCGTCCAGGGGGACATCGGAGAGGCGGGCGGTTCCCTCGCTCACCATGCGGGCGTACTCGCTACCGCGCTCGGCCTCCACGGTGATGCGGATCCCCACCCCACGACGGGCGAGCGCGGGATTCACGGCGGCCGTCACGGTTTCCCGCAGGTCCACGGCCACGAAGAGGGTCTCCAGGGGGTGGTAACCGTCCGGGGTGGGGCTGCCCACGTGCAGCACGAGGTTCGTCTTGGCCGGGGCGCTCGCGCTGACCCGGGTCGGTGTGGGGCTCATGGGTGCTCCCCCGGGTCGGTGGCAGGTACGTCGTTCACTCCGGACCCGTCTCGGGGCGCGGTCCCAACGGCTTCCGCGGGGTGCTCGTCCGGCGCCGTCCCAGTGGCAGACGCGGTTCGTGTAGTCGTGAGGTTCCCCGGAACTTCTCCGGGTCGGCTATCGGCTCCGGCCACTTCCTCCGTCCCCTCTGAACTTACGGTCCCGGCGGCTGCCGCGATCCGGGCGAAGTCGGCGACGTCGAGCCGCTCACCGCGCGCGGCGGGGTCCACACCGGCGGCGCGCAGGATCTCCTCGGCGCGGGCACCGGACCCCGCCCAGCCGCTCAGCGCCGCCCGTAAGGTCTTGCGACGCTGGGCGAATGCGGCGTCTACCACCGCGAACGTGTCCCGGCGCAGCGACCCGGCGACCGGGGGCTCGCGGCGCTCGAAGCGCACGAGCCCGGATGCGATCTTCGGGGCGGGCCAGAACACGTTCTTGCCGATCACCCCGGCCTTGCTCACGTGCGCGTGCCAGTTGGCCTTCACGGACGGCACGCCGTACACGCGCGACCCGGGCCCGGCCGCCAATCGGTCAGCGACCTCGTCCTGGACCATCACGAGCCCGTGGCGCACGGTCGGGAAGGTCTCCAGGATGTGCAGCAGCACCGGCACGGCCACGTTGTAGGGCAGGTTCGCGACGAGCGCGGTCGGCTCGCCGGGCAGCTCACGCACGCGGGCGGCGTCGGCCTCCACCACGGACAACCGGTCCGCAGCGCTCGGGAAGAACCGTTCCACGGTCTGGGGCAGCTGCCGCGCGAGGGGCGGGTCGATCTCCACGGCCGTGACCGACGACGACGCCGCCAACAGCCCCAGCGTCAACGACCCCAGGCCGGGCCCCACCTCCAGGACGTGTTCGTCCTGCCCCAGGTGGGCGGCGGCCACGATCCGGCGGATGGTGTTGGGATCGATCACGAAGTTCTGACCGAGCGTCTTGGTGGGGCGGATCCCCGCTTGCTCGGCGAGTTCTCGAATCTCGGCGGGGCCTAGGAGAGGGCCGTCGGTACTGGGCTCGGTCACCGGTCAATCCTACGTGGCGTGCCTGCGCGATCCGCACCCGCACCTGTGCCCGCGCCCCCGCCCCGCTCACGCCTCAAAACCACTACTGGGCACTTCTTGCACCTTTTCCCCTAACAGCTGATCGAC